>JAAYOR010000153.1 GCA_012520235.1 Fretibacterium sp. | reverse complement strand
TATAGCTGCTCCAGGTGGTATTATTGTTTATGCGACTTGCAGCCTCCTGAGGCAGGAGAACGAGAACGTCGTGGCGGATGTCCTGTCGGAGCGCCCGGACTGCTTTGAGTTACCTGTGACCTGGGGTTGCGAACTGCGGCGCGGGCGTCCCTGGGGGACATATCTGTGGCCTCTCACTCCGTGGGAGGACGGTTTTTACTGCTCCATCATAACGAAAAGGACGGGGGCCTGATGTCGATATGGGCAAGGTAGTCCGTTGGACTTTGCTGTTCGTGGTTCTGGTCATCTTCGCCTCCGGGGCTGTGGCGTTTTACACGATATTTTTCAGGGGCTCCGGAGATGTGGTCGTCCCTCTGCTGAGGGAGATGGCCGTGGCGGATGCGGTGGCTGAGGCCGAGCGCCTGGGCCTGACCGTGAAGCTTGAGCAGGTGGACTCCTCGCTTCCCGAGGGGCGTGTCCTGGCTCAGAACCCGGAGCCGGGAGTACGCGCGCGCAAGGCCAGGCTGGTGATCCTCCAGGTCAGCAAGGGCGGAGAACGCCGGCCGGTCCCGGATGTGCGAGGGCAGGAGCTCTCCCGGGCGGAGAACGCCATCCGGGATCAGGGCTTTGCCGTGGGCAGCATCATACGGATCAAGGATGGCTCCCAGCCGGGCGGGGTGGTCATAGCCCAGAGCCCGTCCGCTCCCGCCAACATTCCTCAGAGCCGGAAGATAGACCTGCTCGTCAGTGAGGGGGGCGGAGGCGTGGATGGGAGGATCACGGTCCCGGACGTCGCGCGCATGTCCGAGCGCGAGGCGCGCGGGCTTCTGACCTCAAGCGGTCTCAGGATCACTACGGTGGACCGGGTCTACAGTCCCTCAATGTCGGAGGGGCAGGTCATCGGCACCCGTCCTGAGGCAGGAATGTCGGTGCGGGTCGGGGATGGGGTCCGGCTGAGGATTGCCACGCTCCAGGAGCCGGCCAGGGCAGAGGCTCCGCCTTCGGCAGAGCAGCAGGATCCGTCAGGACAGCCTCAGAAACCCGGAGGGATCGTCGTCACGGTGCCGGGGCAGGGGGATATCCTCATCGGGGTGGACGAGGTGCCGGCCGGATCCTCTGCGGCCTCTGTCCCGGAGCTGGACCCCAACCTCAGCATGCTCGATCAGAGGCCGGGGGTGACCGGGCCCAGGGTTATCCCCAACCCCGCAATACCGCCCGCTCAGCAGCAGGCGGAAAAACCAGCCGTTACTCCTCCGACTCCTTCCCCGGCACCCTCAACCTCTCCGACTCCTGGCGGCTCTGGGGGCAAGATGGCGAAGGTCCGGTATCAGGTGCCGCCTCTGGCCCGGCCTCTGGCCCTGAAGATAGAGATAGTAGACCCTTCGGGGACGAGGGTCCTTATGGACCGTCCAGCTAAGAGCGGGGAATATGTCTCCCTGGACGCCCCCTATTCCCGGGAGTGCGTGGTCACTGTGTGGCTGGGGGGAGAGTTCGTCTGGCAGGATAAATACAAGTAACTTTCCAAAAACAGCAGAGCTGAGATGATGGGATGAGATGATGTCGATGAAGCGAAGAGTTCTATTTGCCCCCTCTCTTCTGGGGGCGGACCCCCTGGCAGTAGGTGATGCGGTGGATGCTCTCGGAGGCTCCTACGACTGGCTGCACCTGGATGTGATGGACGGGCATTTTGTGCGGAACCTCTCCTTCGGCCCCTCAATGGCGAAGGCATTGAGAAAAAGGTATCCGTCAGCTTTTTTGGACGCACACCTGATGGTGAGCCGCTTGGAGGTTCTCCTCCCCCAATTTGTGGAGGCCGGGGTCTCTCAGATCACCGTCCATGCGGAGACCGAGCCTCAGCAGCTCCACGCGGTTCTCTCGACCATCAGGGCTGCGGGGCTGAAGGCTGGGGTGGCTCTGTCGCCCGCTACGGGGGTGGAGAGCCTCCGTTTTGTCCTGGACCTTCTGGACCTGGTGCTGGTTATGTCCGTAACCCCGGGCTTTGGAGGGCAGAGTCTGATAAAGGCCGTCCTGGAGAAGACGCGCGATCTCGTGAGACTGCGCGCGGTGGAGAAGCTGGATTTCCTCATCCAGATGGATGGCGGACTTCATGCAGGGAACGTCGCGGAGGTCGCCTTGGCCGGCTGTGACGTCATCGTTGCGGGCAGCGCGGTCTTCAAGGGTGACCCTGCCGCCCGTCTTGAGGAGATGCGACTTAAAGTGAAGGAGGCTCTGTCCGATGCCGGTTTCGGATCGTGAGGAGTTGTTGAGGGAGTTGGGCCGTGAACTTGCTGCAAGGCGTGAGGCGGCGCACCTCTCTATTGAGGATATTTATGACCGCACGCGAATTCGTCTTGACTTCCTGAAAGGAATAGAAGCGGGGGACTACAAGGGTTTTCCGGACATCGTTTACACCAAAGGGTTCGTCCGCACCTACCTGCGCCTTCTCAAGGCAGAGGACTTGCAGGAGAACTTTCTCTCCTGCCTTGAAGCGACCAATTCCGCCCCCGTTCCTGAGGAGCCCACGAACCTTCTGGGCAACGGGACCTCTCCGACAAAGGGTTTCAAGCCGGTCTCGCACTTCTGGCTCTTTCTGGTGCTGTTTGTGGCGCTGGTGGGGACGGGCGCTTACGTGTGGCATGTCTGGAGTACCAACGGCTTTTCTTTCGCCTTCTCGCGGCCCCAGCCCCCAACTTTGGGGGGCGAGCCCGCGGGGGCGGAGCTCTCCAAGGATGAGTCTGCCTCGGAGGATGTCTCTTTGGCCTCACTCCTTCCGGGGTCGCTGGACGTTGAGCCGGACTCTGAGCCCGAACCTGATCCGCTTCCTCCCTATCTGGCCATTCGGGCCCAGGACGACGTCTGGATGAAGGTGACGATAGGGGATAAGGTGGTGTTCTCCAAGACCCTGAAGGCGGGGGGTAATGTCTCGTGGGACCTTCCCGCTCAGGCGCGGATAACCTACGGCCGGCCGAGGGCGGCCCTTGTGACCCTCAACGGCAAGGAGCTGGGGGCTCCAAACCCCCAGGCTAAGAAGACGGAGACCTACCTGTATTTCCCCGACGGGACTTACAAAAAAGCCAATTAAGGAAGCGCCCCGGGAGAGCGCGAGAAAGGATCGGGTTTGAGATTATTTCTGATGACGATGGGGTGCGCGAAGAACAGCGTCGACAGCGAGGTGCTTGCAGGGCGCCTGAGGGCGGCGGGGCACATCTTGGTCGACGACGTTCGTGAGGCTCAGGTCGGCATCGTCAACACCTGTGGCTTCATCCAGGAGGCGGTGGAGGAGAACATCGACGTCATCCTGGACCTGGAGCGTCTCAAGGAAGAGGGGGAGCTGAAAAAAATAGCCGTGGTGGGGTGCCTTGTGAACCGCTATGAGGCGGAGCTGCGGGAAGCCTTGCCGAGCGTGGACCTCTTTGCCCACGCCGAGAGCTGGGACGAGGTGACGAGCTTCCTTTCCCCCGACAGCAAGCCGTCCTTTACGGCTGGGCGCGCCCCGTTACCGGAGACGACTCCCTGGTCCCGCTACCTCAAGGTCGGGGAGGGCTGTGACACCTTCTGTTCGTACTGCGCCATCCCCATCATCCGGGGCCGTCTCCGCAGCGCTCCGATCGAGCTTCTTGTGGAGGAGGCCCTGAAGCTTTGCGACGAAGGCGCCAGAGAGCTCTGCCTTGTGGGTCAGGACCTGACGGCTTACGGCCGTGACCTCTATGGGGAGCCCGCGACGTGGCGTCTTTTGGAGGAGCTGGACAGAGCTCTCCCCAACGGGGTTTGGCTCCGACTGCTTTATCTGCATCCTGATCGAATGACGTCCGACTTCGTCGAGTTTTTGCTGGAGAGTGCGCACATCCTGCCATATCTGGACATCCCCATCCAGCACGTGGACGACTCCATCCTGGCCCGCATGAACCGCGCGCCGGCCGGAGGTCATATCCGTGCCCTCTTCCGCCGCATCCGGGAGCTTGACCCTCTTTTTGCCATCCGCACCACCATCATGACGGGCTTCCCGGGCGAGACGGAGGAGCAGTTTCAGAAGGTCCTGGACTTTTTGGATGAGGCCCGGATAGACAGGGTGGGTTCCTTTGTTTATTCCCCGGAGGAGGGGACTCCGGCGGCCTCTTTTCCGGAGCGGGTCCCTGAGGAGACCGCGCACGAGCGGCGCGCGCGCCTGATGGAGCTCCAGGAGGGCATCTCTCTGGAGCGTAACGGCCTTTTTGTGGGGCGTGAGCTTGATGTCCTGGTGGAGGAGGTCGAGCTTGATCAGCTTTTGGGGCGCTCTTACCGGGATGCGCCGGAGGTGGATGGGGTGGTCACCCTGCCTCGTCCCGGGGGGATGGATTTTGAGCCGGGCTGCATCGTCCGGGCCCGTATCACGGACTGCGACGAGCACGACCTGCAGGGGGTCCTGCTTTAAGGTTCAAAGTTCAAAGTTCAAAGTTCAAGGTTCAAAGATGTCTCAACCCTTAATTTCCTTAATTTGAACTTTATAAACACGAACTTCTCAGATGCCTTAGTGTCATGGTATGTTGAAAAGAGAATCAACCGCGAAAAACGCGAAAATCGCGAAAGTTTGTGAAGTTTGACTTTGAACTGTTTTTGCTTTGAACTTGATAACTTTGAACTTTGAACAGTTCTTTATCGTGGTTCGCGGTTCATGAAATGAGTCCTTTTTTAGTTTGTGCGAAGTTTGAGATTTTTGATCAGGGAGTCTTCGATGTCATGAAGCGAGTCATGAAGAAAAAGCTTTCTCCGGCAGCCTGGGTTGCGACACTCTGCGGCCTGGGGTTTCTGACCGGCGCTCCCGGGAGTTTGGGTTCTGCTGTTGCGCTGGTCCTGTATCTATTCGTGCCCATCCCCTGGCCGGGCATCGTGGCGGCTGCTGCCCTCGGCCTTTGGGCCTCTCAGGTCTCTGCCTCAGAGCTGGGGGCTGAGGACCCTGCACCCATTATTATCGACGAGGTCGTCGGGATGTGGGTTTCGCTTTGGGCGCTCCCAGTTTCTTTCTCTCTGCCGGCTTTTTTTCTGTTCCGTATCCTTGACATCCTCAAGCCTTTCCCCATCTGCACGGCGGAAAAACTGCCGGGCGGGCTGGGGATCATGGCGGATGACGTTCTGGGCGGCGTGTTGTGCAACTTGCTTCTCCAGTCTTTCAACTGGGTGATCTGGGGGCGGGGTTGGCTGCGTGGCCTCTTTAGTTGAAGAAAGTTCAAAGTTCAAAGTTCAAAGATGTTTCAACCCTTAGTTTGAACTTTACAAACTTGATAACTTTGAACGGTTCTTTTTCGTGTCTTTCGCGTGGTTCGCGGTTCTTTTTTTGTAGTTTTTCTGTTTTTTCGTGTTCATTAAACAGATTGAGCGGGGGATGGCGATGAGGCGGGCCGTTTTGATAGCCGTGGGCGACGAGCTCCTGAGCGGGATGCGCCAGGAGAGAAACTGTGCGGCCCTTGCGCGGGAGCTCTATAAATCCGGTTGGGAACTCCTGGCCATGGAGGTCGTTCGGGATGAGACACCGGATATCGTGAGGGTTCTCGAACGATGGGTGGGCGCCTCGGACCTTTTGGTGCTGTCCGGAGGATTGGGCCCGACTCACGACGATCGGACGCGTGAGGCCCTGGCCGAGTACCTGAAGAGCCCTCTTCGGAGCGAATCGGCCCTGTACGATCGGGTCGTCGCCCGGTATGAAGGCTGGAGACAGAGGACGGTCGAGGGGGTTCGGGACCTTCAAAGCACGGTTCCTGAGGCGGCCCGAGGGGTCTACAATCCTGTCGGCACTGCCCTTGGGATCTTTTTTGAAAGGTCCGGGACAAAGGTCTGGAGCCTGCCCGGCGTCCCCGTCGAGTTTGATGAGATGGTCCGCCAGGAGCTGGGTGAATGGTTGAGGCCGGATGAAGGTCAGACCTCCGTCGTAGTGGCAGGGCGTCCTGAGCTGGAGGTGGCGTCCGAGCTTTCCGAGGTGATATCGGACGCGTCGCTGCACGTCTCCATCCTCCCGTCGTTTGGGACGGTGGAGCTGCTCATCCGGGGGGCTCCGGACCGGGTGAGAGCGGCCGAAGCGTTGAGTCGAGAGAAGCTGAAGGATGACGTCCTGCCCGAGGGTTGCCGGACGCTCCAGGAAGCTGTCCTTGAGGCAGCCCGAAGGCGGGGCTGGACCCTCTCCTGTGCGGAGTCCTGCACGGGCGGCCTTTTGGGCGGGGCTCTGACTGAGGTCCCCGGCAGTTCGTCCGTGTTTTGGGGCAGCGCGGTGACCTACTCCAACGAGGCGAAGACCCGTATCCTGGGCGTGGACGCCTCCTTGATCGCGCGGTACGGAGCGGTCAGTGGTGAGTGCGCGGGGGCGATGGCGCGCGGCGCACGGAGCGTTTACGGGACGGACCTGGCTGTGGCAGTGACCGGCGTGGCCGGGCCAGACGGGGGCAGCGACGACCGGCCGGTGGGGACGGTCTGGTTTGCCTTGGATTTGCAGGATGGGATGAGTTCTGCCTTCTGTCGCCATTTTTCGGGCTCGCGCGAGAGGGTGAGAGACTGTTCCGTCAGGACTGCCCTGCTGGAGCTCTGGCGGATTTTAACTTTGAACTTTTAACTTTGAACCTTGAACTTTGAACTTTGAACTTTCTTTTGAACGAGGAGGCTCTGATTTTGGCTAAGAAAAAAGCTCCCCAGACTCGGGAAGAGATGCTGGAGCAGACGATTGACGAGATTCGAAACAAATTTGGACAAGGGGCCATCATGCGTTTGGGTGACAATGTCCTTGCGGATGTCAGCGTCATCCCCTCCGGCATACTGCCTCTTGACGTAGCCCTTGGGATAGGCGGCTATCCCAAGGGGCGTATCGTGGAAGTGTTCGGGCCGGAGGGCTCGGGCAAGACTACCGTTGCCCTCTATGCCATCGCAGAGGCCCAGAAGGCGGGCGGCGTGGCAGCGTTCATTGATGCGGAACATGCGCTGGACCCGCGCCTGGCCAAGACTCTTGGGGTTGACGTTGATTCCCTCTACCTGTCGCAGCCTGACAGCGGGGAGCAGGCCCTTTACGTCCTGGACTCCCTGGTGCGGAGCAGCGCCGTAGATCTGGTGGTGGTGGACTCCGTGGCGGCCCTGACCCCTCAGGCTGAGATAGACGGAAAGATCGGCGAGAGCCAGATGGGGCTTCATGCGCGCCTCATGTCCTATGCCTTGCGCCGGCTCACCTCCGTCGTATCAAAGACCAACTGTGTGGTCATCTTCATCAACCAGCTCAGGTCGCTCATATCTACGGGTTACTCTCCGGGCCCCTCGGAGACGACCACGGGTGGGCGTGCCCTCAAGTTCTACTCCTCTCTGAGGATTGAGGTGCGACGGGGTAAGAGGATAGAGAAAGCTGACGAGATCATCGGGCATGAGCTCTTCATCAAGGTCGTCAAGAACAAGCTGGCGCCGCCTTTCCGGACGGCCCACACCAGCCTCATCTATGGAAGGGGTATCCCTATGGGGGTGGCGGTGGTCGATATGGCGGTGGACTATCAGGTCCTTCGCAAAAAAGGCTCCTGGCTATCTTACAAAGGAGAGACTTTAGGCCAGGGTAAGGACGCGGTCTCTCGCTTCCTTGAGGAAAACCCCGACCTCCAGCAGGAGATCATTGCCGAGATCATGGCTGAGGTCGCTAAGGGACTTGGACATGCGCTGCCCGCTGGGGAAGGAGGGGAAGACCTTGACTCCGAGGGTGAGAATGTCCCGCCCCTGGAGGACGAAGTGGTAGACCTTGACATCGAAGAGGGGGTTTTGGATCTCTCCGAGGATGAGTCCGACGCATGAGCTTGAGGACGCTCAGGCGCATGTGCATGTGTGCATATGGTAAAATCCTGTGGCGAGAGATTCCGGCGTCGATTTTTTGCTTTTCTCACGACAAAAATGATTTTGGGGGTTTACAAAACTGAAATCTTGAGGTAATATACTTATTGCCCTGAAGGTAGGCCCTCTAATGGCAGCGTTTCTGAAGTTCTAATGGTAGGATTTCTGAAGTTCATGAGGGTCAGATGTAACAAAGTTGTAGCTTTTTGGGCACGAACCTTGACAAATTTACAGGCGAATCATAGAGGAGCTAGAGATGCCTTAAGTTCTGCTACGCGAGTGGTGGTGCTGAGGTTAGAGTTGTTCTGGGCAGCGGATTCTGGTGCGCGAGTGCTGGATTCTGCG
>JAAYOR010000152.1 GCA_012520235.1 Fretibacterium sp. | reverse complement strand
GTGAGTTCTGCCATGAATAGCGCCTCACTTGCTCTCAAGGGGCTGCATTTTCACATCGGCTCCCAGATACATGAACCCGAAAGCCACGTCGAGGCAGTCCTGCGTCTGGTGGAGTGCCTTGACGTCCTGAGGCGGGACACGGGCTTCATGCCTGAAGAGCTGAACTTTGGGGGTGGCTTTGGGGTGCGGATGAGCCCAGGCGACTCTCATCTGCCCCTCCGTGCTTTCACGGACGCGATGATGGAGGCTTTGACGCGTGAGTGCGGACGCCGGGACTGGCAGCGCCCGCATGTTTCTATTGAGCCGGGGCGCTGGGTGGTCTCCGATGCAGGCCTGACTCTATACTCCGTGGAGACGGTCAAGCCTCTTGAGAACGTGACCTACGTCGGGGTGGACGGTGGCATGGCGGATAACCTCCGGCCTGCCCTGTATCAAGCTAAATACGAAGCGGCTCTGGCCGCCCGTCCGGAGGCGCGCGGGACGGGCGGGACACGGCTCTCCATTGCGGGGAAGTGCTGCGAGACGGGTGATATTCTGATAGAGGCGGCCGACCTTCCGGTCCCGGAGCAGGGGGAGATCCTGGCGGTCTACGGCACAGGAGCCTACACTTTTTCGATGGCGAGCAACTACAATCGTCTCCCCCGGCCAGCTGTTGTTCTGGTGAAAGACGGGTGTGCCGAACTCATTGTGGAGCGCCAGACTTTTGAGGACCTCCTGAGGGGAGACCTCATCCCTCAATGCCTGAGCTGAGGGACATTTTTTGTGTTTTTCGGTGTTATGATGGCCGGTGTTCCGGGCTGAAAAGCACCCTCCCTTGATGGTTTTTCGGTTTTCAAGCTTTGGCCGTGGGAATGGCACGATTTGCAGCAGACGATGGAGGGATGCAACGTGTGGAAGAGCATAGGGGGAACGTTTTTCAAGCGGGCGGCAATAGCTGCAGCGCTCGTGGGCTGCCTTGGGGCTGAGGCGGCGACGAAGACTGTGTTGGTGACGAGGTCCTACACGTTGCCAGGGGGCATCTACCTTGCTGAGAAGGACGGAAAACGGATTCCTACGGACAGGGTTGTGGTGATGTATGGCGGTGATGTCCGCGAGTTTCAGGTGATGGTTGAAGATCAGGGTGCTGATGGCAGCACGGTTAACGATTACGTGGATTATTCCTCAACGGTGGTGGTACCCGAGGATGTCTCGGATAAAGTTTTGCTGGGGCGCTACCAGGAATCCCTCATCCAAGGCGCGGAATCGACGATCGAACACATCTCTGGGGCTCTTCTGACACTTGGCACTCCGAGTAGCCGCCCCAGGGTTCTTGGGGCTGTTCGTATCAGTGCACTTCAGCCTCCATCGGGCTCTTATGACGAGCGCATCGCGACCTATGCCATAAAGTTGTACTACAAATGGGAGGGTTCCGACTTCGAGGGCGAAAACGAAGGACTCCCTAGTGCAGAGACGCCGCCTTTGACGGTCCTTGTCCGTCCGCGCGACACAGGGGGTGGTGACGGTAACGATGGGGGCGGTAGCTGCAATGCACTCTCGCTAAGCTCCGGGCTGCTCCTCCTCCCGACTTTCTGCCTCCTGGGCAGCAGACGCCAAACGAGATAACCACAGGCTCCCGATAAAAACATTGCAAAACATACGCCCTCCTGCAGCAGCAGGGGGGCTTGCTTTTTAAAGAAAAACAGGCTATACAAACTTTCGTGGCTTCCGTGGTTCAAAAAACGATTAACCACGGAAAACACGGAAGGGCACGGGAAAGGAAAAAAAGCCATTCGGTCGGTGGCACCCATGAAAAACTACCCGAACTACCCGAAAAACTACCCGAAAAACTACCCGGGTGGGTGAAGCGCATTTGGATGGAGTTCTGTATAATTATTACTGTGGATAATTTCCATAACCGTCGAAACGATCTGAGCGCATGGGGCACGGCGTGCATGATTCTTAACGCCGATCCGGAATTTTTTTAAGCTTTTAAGCATTGGAGGATGTAGTGAAATGAAAAAGATCGCGCCATATATTTCTCTATTCGTTTTTATTGCCACGGCCTTTTGTTTCGTGAACACAGCAAACGCCGGTGAGGCGCCGGATGCATGGGTGAAAGGGTTATGGATACAGGCCACCGGGTTGCCCGAGGATGCGGCGCTTGAAGATTATTCGAGCGAGGATGAAAAACCATGGCTCATCTACAGTTGGGGCGAAGGCTCCGACGGTCCTGCCGTGTCGCTCGGCGTCGGACGCTTTGCGGATTTGGCCGACGACGTGGGGGGGAAATTCCTAAACCTCGACAAGAGCGTACTTCGCGAATTTATCGGCTCGCAGGCTTTCTGGGAAAGCCCCGACGCGGAAAAGCTGACGTTCACGGAAGCCCCGGAAGAATTCCTTGAGCGTTTCACTTACCCGTGCCAGGTCGTGAGATACACGGAATCGGATATGGGGCTCTCCTTCATGGTACTGTTCATAGAGACCGACCCGTTTCTTTTTATGGCTCAGATAACTTGGGAGACAGCGAACGAAAATTTCACGAAAAACGATGCAGAGAAGGTCCTCGCGAACCTTGTCCTCGTCGAGCAGTAAGGGATAGGAACCGATTCCGCTCGTCAGGCGGAGACGATCCTGCGGGAAAGGAGTTCCCCAGGCAGCCCGCCGTCGGAGAGAGCGCGAAGCCTCTCCGTCTTCGAGCGATTTCTTAGTGAGCAACTCGGATATGAGGCATGGAGCAAACAAATGTATCGGAGGGGAAGCATGATGAAGAGAATCATAACGTTTTTGCTGGGAGTGGCTTTCGCTGCCGCGTTGTCACTGAACACAACAGCGGCCGCAGCAGCAAATGATGAAGTTGATAAACATCCTATCGATGTCGCGCTTGAAGAGAAGATCGACGCCGATTCTTCCACGGCAGGCATGATCGAAGCCTCCCAATGGGCCGAAGAAGAGTGGGATAAGCTTTTGAACACAAATTATCAAGCGTTGATGAAAAAACTCGATAAAGAAAGCCAGGAGAAGCTCCGCAACTCCCAGCGCGAGTGGGTGAAATTCCGCGACTTAGAGTTCGAGTTCAACGGGAACTTTTACGGGGGTTTCGAGGGTACGATGTACCGTGTTTTCGCGGCCGGCTTCCGCGCAGATTTTGTGCGCGAACGCGCCCTGCGCTTGGGCGCTTACCTTGAACAGATGAACGAAAGGTAGCAAAGCTCGTTTTAAGTTCGCAGCGGATTTATTAGTGCACCATGAGAACCCCCCCGGCCTGATGACCGGGGGGGTTCTCGTACCTCAATGGCTTCGTCTTCGAGTTAAGCAGGCGACCGGCACCTTTGGGGCCGTTTTTTCCAAGGCCCCGAATGCCGTGTCGTTCGCTTCGACTGATTGCACGTATTTAAGCGGGCCAGTAGCGGTCGACCTCAGCACGGGCGTCGGCCTCAGAGAGATTGAACATCCTGGCCACCCTCGCCACCGCCTCGTCCCGCGAAGCACCAAAATCGCGGCAGGCGTTCACAAATCCTTGAAGGTTGCCTCTCGCCTCGCCCTCGGCTCTGCCCTCGGCTCTGCCCTCGGCTCTGCCCTCGGCTCTGCCCTCAGCCCTGCCCTGTCTGAGTACGTCGTTGATGTAGGTGTTCGTCACAGTCTCCTGGTCAAACAACATCGTCATGATGTCCATCACTTCCACCTCCCTCTCCTCCAGATATTCCCTCAGCACATCCCG
>JAAYOR010000151.1 GCA_012520235.1 Fretibacterium sp. | reverse complement strand
GTGACTTTATCACAGAGCAATGACAACTGAACCCTGCGGCCTTGACACACAAACCGTTTTAAGATTAAACTACAAACTATAAAAAACCGCATAAAAGAAAGACAACAGCAAATCGAATCTTGCAAAATTCAAGCACCCTCTGCAGCGTTAAATTTGTGAGTTTCTTGCGAGGCAAAGGTTCTTGGATGTGTATCTTCCTGCGAAAATGGAGGCCGATGCACTGTGATCGAGAATAAAGCGAAGTCGATCTCCCCCGATATCTCCTCCGAGGAATTGAGCTACTTTCTTGACGACTTCAGGCAGGCCATTTTATCGTGGCGCAAGACCCGTCTCAACCTTCAGCTCCAGATACAATTTCCCAACCTGCACTCTCCGCTCTATGAAGGGCTTGAGAGTGTGAAGGGTCTGGATTTTCAGGAGTGGCTTTTAGAACCTCCTCCGGAGGCTCTCCTCTCACACAAACTTTATCGCAGGGTGCTTATGGATCAGCACAACCTCATTCGTCATGCCCGTGAAGCTGTCGAAGCCAGCGGCAAAGGTGGGCTGAGCGCCAGCCAGTTTGCCCTTTTTTTGCACTCTATCTTCGTCTTTGAACAGGCAGCAGACGCTCTGGTCTTCGGCATCGCCACCTCGCTGAGAGACATCGATAAATTGACCGGGCTTCCCAATCGTTCCGCGATGGAACGAGATCTTGTGCGCGAGTGTGCCCAGGCAAAACGGCTCAAAAATTCGTTCACCCTTGCCATGATCGATGTGGATCATTTCAAGCGTGTCAACGACCGATACGGACACGACTTCGGAGACCATGTCCTGGAAGAGCTGGCCGATTGCTTCATCGAAAACATCCGGCCTCGCGATCAGGTGTATCGGTACGGAGGAGAGGAGTTTCTGCTGCTGCTGCCGGATACGCCCATTGCCAAAGCGGTGGCAGTCCTGGAACGTCTCCGTCGAAAAGTGCAGGCTCTGACCTTTAGGGACCCCTCCCTCACTGTCACCGTCTCGCTTGGTGCCACCGAAAGCACGGGTAAGGAGGAGCCGCGCGAGGCCATTCGTCGAGCAGACAAAGCGCTTTACAAGGCAAAACGAACGGGGCGCAATAGGCTAGAACTGGAGTAAAGGAACCTCCCCCCGACCCATCGCTCCTCTCGCCCTACCCCATCACCCCTCCTACCGCCCCCGGTTTTCCCTTGTTGCTTCACTCCAGCTATTTTTGTACCCTTTACCCCAGCTCTCTCCTCACGCGGCGGGCAAAGGGTTTGTACTTGAGCTCCCCTGTTTGATAAAACTTCCCCAGGAACTCTACGTAATGCAGCCTTGAAGCATGCAGGCTCGCCCCTCCGATGGCCAGGATGAAGTTCAGAAGGTGAATGGCAAACGCCATGAACAGACCCAGAAGCGAGACCCCAAAGATATCCACAAACGTCCCGGCGACCATCGCCAGGATCGCCGAGGAGAGGCCTATGGCAGCGATCCTCACGTAACTGATGATGTTGCCCAAAGCGCTCAGGGACTCGACAAGTCCTCCCACGCCCCCACCCCAGATCAAGAAGATCAGGGCAAACACTAAAAGAGCGACCGGAGCGGAGAACATAGCGCTTGGCAGTCCGCTTCTCAGGAAGGCCAGGCTCATCACCAGCGCGACAATGACCAACAATGTCCCCAGGCGCTCCATCCACATGTGCCGATTGCGCATCCGAAACCCCTGAAAAACACCGATCAGGAGCCCCAGCAGGATGTGCGCCCCACCCAACGCAATGGTGAAAACCATCACCGGCAGGACAGCGTGCGATCGTTCCACCCACAAGGGCTTCAGGCCCAAAAGGCGGAGTCCCAAATCCCCAAAAAACTCCCCATAAACCAATCCCCAGCCCAAACTCCAGACGGCAACAAAGAGCAGGATGACTCCGAGGTCACTCAGGATCTCGGACTTTTTCTGTTTTAACCACCAGCCCAGCCAAAGTAAAATCAGTCCATACCCCGCGTCTCCAACCATGCAGCCGGCAAAAAAGGGAAAGAAAATCGCGATTAAAGGGGTGGGATCATACGCCTCGTAGTGAGGGATGTTCAGGAGCTTCAAAAAGAGCTCAAAGGGCTTAAAAAACGGTCGGTTTTTCAGCGCAGTGGGGACGTCCGAATCCAGAGCCGGATCCGGCTGACGCCAGCGCAACAGAACGGCATCCCCAAAGTCCTCGTGAAGCACCGCCGCCGTCTGTTCTGCCTTGTCCTCAGGCATCCAACCCTCCAAACTGAAGAAATTTCCGTTGTCCACCGCTATTGTCTCCATCAAAAGCCGCTCCAGACGCTCATCCAGCAAAACATAAAGGGCGGCCAGAGTGCTCCCCCATTGAGAGGCAAGCTTGCTCAACTCCTGACGTTTGTTCTGCCTCTGGAGAGAGAGCTCCTTCAAGCTCCTGCGGATGTGCGAACCCACATCGGGCAGTCTCAGCCCTGCAAAATTCTGAGGAGGATGCCATCTCACCCCTTGATGGCGGAGCACTAAGGACGCAAGGCGGGACTGCACCTCTCGGGAGGCACTCGTCACAAGATAGGCGGCACCATCTCGAATTTGAAAGGTGTGATGACGGAACCAGGGCTTTTCACGCCCACTGGGCAGAAGGTCCAGCTCCCCGTTAATCCTGGCGACCACATGGTGCTGTCCTGTTCTGGAGAGCTTCCAGATCGCCACCTCTCCACCCGTAAACCGTTCCTGATCCAGGAACGCCTGAGCATTCGACAAAATAAAGCGGGCACGATGCAGTTCCAGCAGGTTGCCATGAACCTCCTCCCTCTCATTGCGAATGAGGTCCAGACGGGACTGCAGACGCCCCAGGCTGAGCTCAACCTCCTTGACCATGACCTCCAGATCATCCGAAAGGTTATAACGGACGTTCTCAATAAAGGGCTCGGTCAATCCCCTCCATTTGTCCCAACCCAGGGCTTCCAAAAGCGCCAGGATCCTCGCCCTCTGAGCTCTCAGGGTTTCAAGGAGCGGATGAGAGGAGTCCTCCTCCGCTTTGGCGTGGAGCACTCCCAGGTCATAAAGACGGTCAACGATGGCGCTCTTGCGGTTGGACACCCCCCACACCACCACGCGCACCATGCGGCGGATCATGACCTTTCCTCCTCCTTCAGGAGAGACTCTCGTGTCCCATTTGGCAAAGGAGGCAGGAGCTCCTGAAACGCAAGCTCAGCCAGAGGCTCAAGAAAAGCATCATCAAAGGACTCCAGGGAGAGCCGCTCCACTTCGCTCTCAATCCGAGATTTCCAGTCCGCACGATCCCGCTCAAGGTCAGCCTCGACAAGGAGACGTTCCTTACGGGCCAGCTCTATGCTGTGCTCCGAAAGAGAGTTCAAACGCCCCAGCGTATCCTGCTTGAATTGCTTCAGCTCCTCCAGCTTCTCAGCCTCCTCCTGCTCCAGCCTGAGCTGAAGGTCCTGGAGCGCCTCACGCGTGCGAGACAGGCCTTCATCCGTCATCAGAGACACGTCCTTTCAAGACGGCATTCCAGAGAAGCTTGCGATCAATGATCCCAACCAGGATCCCGTCCTCCACCACAGGCAGGCGGCGAAAATGTCTTCGGATCATCAGGTCTGCCACGGACATCAGGCTCAACCACGGCTCCACGGAGACGGGAGGGGTCACCATGTATTCGCTCACAAGACGTTGTCCCAGCATCTCCAGCCGATTGAAAAACTCCTCCTCCTCTTCGCTCAGAAAAGAACTCTGCGTCAAAACTTCGAGGTAAGAAGGGGTCGCGGCCCTCAGGATATCCGTCTCGGCAAGAAAGCCGACGAGACGCCAGTCCAGGTTCACCACGGGCAGCCCCGCCACGTTCTGATAATAAAAGATATCTATGGCCTCGTTGATGGTGCTGTGATCCATCACGACCGTCAGATCCCGGCTCATCAAATCTCCGACCGTTGTCGCCATCAGCGTTCCTCTCCCTTCCAGACATAAAATGAAGCTCGAGTTGCCAACACCCTCAGGACAAAGGTTATCAGCCCCAGATTCTTTTTCCAGCGCCCAGGCTCCTGCAAGAGACGATAAAGCCATTCCAGCCCTATCTTCTGCAAAAACTCCGGCGAGCGCTTCAAGCGCCCGGAGAGGACGTCGAACGCACCTCCAACCCCCACGGCCAGGACTCCGCCCAAAAGCTTCTCATTACGGACGATCCATTCTTCCTGGCGTGGGATGCCCATGGCCACAAGAAGAATTTTTGCACCGCTTGCAGCGACAGCTTCGGCCACCGTAGGGTCG
>JAAYOR010000150.1 GCA_012520235.1 Fretibacterium sp. | reverse complement strand
GGCAATCTTACCGGACTTTGGGGGTTTCCCAATGCACTGATTGACATTTTCAAATTACTATAATCTCCATAAAACAACGAAAAAAACCACGAGATAAGGATATCCCCAATGATAGCAGCAAGTAAAAAGTACCAACCATATATGTTGTCTTTCATCTATTCCTCCAATTGTGCCGGTGTTTTTTCAGATACAACTGCCATGTCACTTGCCATTGCTGCTGTCGTTCTTTTCATATTTCTACTGATGCCTTAACGTCATAACATATTAAAAACAGAATTAACCGCGAAACGCGCTAAAAACGCAAAGTTTATATGCTTGTTTTTCCTTGCTGCCTCGCAGAAAGAAGGAAACAGCTTTCCTTACGAAGGTGTCGAGATCCATTATAACGCGGGAGGGACCCTGCGCCACTCCCGCGCCTTTCGTTTTCCTTATTAATTTCAGCGCGTCACGCAAACCCCAAAACGCGGCGCGGTGCCGCGGCGCGTTCCCCCTGAGGCTCGAAGTCCTCGGGCATCAGTGCCTTGAGGTCGTCGTCCGTCATCGCGTCCGTGTCCGAGCGCATCAGACGCGAGGCCTGACGCATCATGGCCCGCTCCACAAGGTTCCGCACGAACCGGCCGTTGCCGAAGTCCGGCGTGCCGACGGCCGCCTTCAGCAGGGCGCGCGCCCGTTCCCGGCCTGACGCGTCAATGGTACGCCCCTTGTTCTTCAGAATAAGATCCAGGATCTCCAGCAGCTCGTCCACGGAGTAGTCCGGGAAGTCCACATGGAAGGCTATGCGGCTCCTCAGGCCGGGGTTACGCTGAACGAACTCCCGCATCCGGTCCGCATACCCGGCGAAGACCACCACCGTGTCCTCCCGAGCGTTCTCCATCTCCTGCACGATGGTGTTAATAGCCTCGTCCCCGTAGAGCCCCTCGTGATTCTCCACCAGCGAGTACGCCTCGTCGATGAAGAGCACCGACCCCTTGGCCTCCTTGAACTTTTGCTTGACGATCTGGGCCGTCCAGCCCACGTACTTGCCCACCAGGTCGGCCCGCCCCACCTCCACCAGCCTGCCCTGGGACAGCAGCGCGTTGTCCCTCATGATCCGCGCCATGAGGCGCGCCACGGTGGTCTTTGCCGTGCCGGGGCTCCCGGCGAAGACCATGTGCATAGCCGGTCTGCCCATATCCAGCCCCCTGTCCGAAAAGAGCTTTCGGGCCTTGTGGAAGTCAATGGCCTGAAGGATGACCTCCTTGACCGAATTAAGCCCAACCATGTCCATCAAATCCTCATAAGCGCTGCCCTTGGGCTTCTTCACGCTCTCGATGTGGGCGGAGGCGAGATCCCCATACTGGGGGTAAAGCTCGGTCCGAAGGTGCTCGTCGTACCAGCGGTCGAACAGGCGGTTGAGGTCGGCGCTCAAATGCCCCTCCTCCGCGCGCGGCAGACCGGTGACGAGGGACGCGCAGTCCTCGACTCCGCTCTTTTTGGCGAGACGCCTGAGGTACCCCTTGGCCTCGCGGTTGGAGACCACCTCCTCGTCCAGCCGGACGAAGGTGACGTCGTTCAGCTCCTCCATAAGCCGGTCGTACAGCCGGACGTCGGACCGCCTCATCTCCAGGATGACAAGCGTGTTGCGGCGGTGCTTGCGAACCTCGCCCGCGATCAGCTCAAGGCGCTCGTAGGAGGCGTCCGCTCGGTCGGACTCCTCCGCGTCGTCGATGAGGAAATCCAGGACCAGGGCGCACCCCTTTTGGGCCTGGAAGATATCGCTCAACGCCTCCTCATCGAAGCGTTTGTTCATGCGAATATCCACGGCACAACAACGCCTCCCCAGAAGGCGTCCCCTGTGGAAGAGGGCACGCAACAAGAGCTCCCGCATGGAGCGGCGCACCTGCGGGTCGTCGGAGAGGAGCGCGTAATGGACAGGGTGTCCCCTGAATCGTTCGGGCGATCGTCCGTCGAAGATCCGTTCCAGCTCCGGAGAAAAGGCGGCGCTGCAAAGTATCCGCCTGGCTTCGGCCAAAGCCTTGGCCTTGCCACAGGAGTCTGAGAACAGCGCTTCGCGGCAGTCAAAGGGGCCGTAAGAGCCATAGCAATCTATAAAATCAATGTTATGAAGCTCCTTGTACTCCCCGGCATCCTTGATATAGCCCCTCCTGTCCGACCACGACAACATCCTGCCGAACTCTTTGACGGTGATCTCCTCGATACGGAGGATTTTTCCCCGCAAGCGCGTCCGCTCACAGAATTCACCCAGCAGACTCAGAACCTCGCACCGTGCCGCGGAAACGCTGTCCGCAGCCATCGCCCCACCGATGAAAACGTTCCACTCCTCGACGTCGAAGACGAAAAAATGGGCCGCTCCATCCAGCTTCTCGTTGGCCTCCACCGTCAGCTCCCTGATTTGGGAGCGTAGCTTCTCCTCCTTCTTCTCGTCGTTCTCCAGGGCCTTGTCGCTTTGCATCTCGATTTTATAGAACAGCATCCCCATCGCCCTCCTTCCTGCGACAGGGAGAGTATACAGGCCTCCATGCACCATTATCGGTGCATGGAGGCCTGTATTTTTAAGTCGAGGAGGTGAAACGGAAAGTACAGAAGATTTTTGTCGTTTATAT
>JAAYOR010000149.1 GCA_012520235.1 Fretibacterium sp. | reverse complement strand
TTCTGATTCAGTTCGGCAACTACCTTTACAAAGCTGTGACCCAGGGCGACATCGGGCGCTCCTACATCACCAAGCGGCCCGTGCTTCAGGACATCATGGCAGCCTTCCCCAACACCTTGAAACTCTCAGCCTTTGCCATGCTCATCGCTGTCCTGGTGGGCATCCCCTGCGGCATCCTCTCTGCCATCAAACAATACTCGATCTTTGACACCATCACGATGATCTTCGCCATGATCGGGCTCTCCATGCCGGTCTTCTGGCTGGGGCTTCTGCTTATTCTCTTATTTTCAGTCCATCTGCGCTGGCTGCCCTCGTCGGGCTT
The DNA here is from genome assembly GCA_012520235.1 of Fretibacterium sp. Taxonomy (GTDB): domain Bacteria; phylum Synergistota; class Synergistia; order Synergistales; family Aminobacteriaceae; genus JAAYOR01. The sequence continues at coordinate 14,596 of JAAYOR010000149.1, read as the reverse complement.
TGACACGTTTGCCGCCATGGTCCTGCCCTCCGTGGCCCTTGCGGCACAGTCCATCTCCATGGTGACGCGCATGACGCGTTCCTCCATGCTGGAGGTGGTGCGGGCGGACTACGTGCGCACAGCACGGGCCAAGGGGCAAAAGGAGTCCGTCGTCATCTGGGTGCATGCCCTGCGCAACGCCCTCATTCCCGTGGTGACGCTCTGCGGGCTCCAGTTCGGACACCTGCTCTCGGGCGCCATCCTGACGGAGTCCGTCTTTGCCGTCCCAGGGGTGGGACGCCTGATGGTGGAGGCCATCAAGATGCGCGACTTCCCGACGGTGCAGGGCGGCGTGCTCTTCGTGGCCGTGGCGTTCAGCATCGTCAACCTCCTGGTAGACCTCGTCTACGCCTACATCGACCCGCGCATCAAGGCCCAGTACAAATAAGGAGGAGAGCGACTGACATGACGAACGTCAACATGGAAATGATCCCGGAGACGACGGGGAGAAAGCGTCGCGGGCCTCTGGCTGAGGTGTTGTTCCGGCTGCGCAAGAGCCCTCTGGCCATGTTTGGCCTGGTTGTGATCCTGCTCCTGGCCTTCCTGGCGATCTTTGCCGATGTGCTGGCGCCCTATCCCTATCAAAAGCAGCACCTTCAGCACATGTTCGAGGGGCCTTCAGCTGAGTTCTGGCTGGGCACTGACGAGTTTGGGCGCGATATCCTGAGCCGCCTCATCTACGGGGCGCGGGTGTCGCTTCAGGTCGGCTTCATCGCCGTCGGCATCGCACTTTTTGTCGGAGGAATGCTGGGGGCGGTGGCGGGCTATTACGGAGGGCGGATTGATAACGTCATTATGCGCGTGATGGACGTGCTGCTCTCGATCCCACAGACCCTTCTGGCCATTGCCATTGCGGCGGCGCTGGGGCCCGGCCTCTTCAACATGATGATCGCGGTGGGCATCTCGGCCGTACCGAACTACGCGCGCATCGTGCGCGGCTCCGTGCTCTCCATCCGGGGCATGGAGTTCATTGAGGCGGCGCGGTCGGTGGGGAGCTCGGACATGCGCATCATCCTGAAGCACATCATCCCCAACAGCATGGCGCCCATCATCGTGCAGTCCACGCTCGGCGTGGCCTCTGCCATCCTGAACGCGGCAGGCCTCTCCTTCATCGGTCTGGGCATCCAGCCGCCATTCCCGGAGTGGGGGGCCATGCTCTCGGGCGGACGCCAGTATATCCGCGACTTCCCGCACCTGACGCTCTATCCGGGCCTCGCTATCATGGTAACGATCCTGGCCCTGAACTTTCTGGGCGACGGCCTGCGCGACGCGCTGGATCCGAAGCTGAAGCGCTAGGGGGGGAAGAGTTATGGAACAGGCAAACAGGAACGAAAGAGATTTGCTGCTCGATATCAGGGACCTCACCATCCAATACCGAACCGATAACGGGGTGGTCCACGCGGTGGGGGGGCTGAACCTGCAGCTGGGCCGAGGGGAGTCCCTGGGCCTTGTCGGGGAGACGGGCGCAGGTAAGACCACGACGGCACTGGGCATCATGGGGCTGATCCCTTCCCCGCCCGGAGTGGTGACGTCCGGTCAGATCTTCTTCGAGGGGGAGGACCTCCTGACGAAGAGCGAGACGGAGATGCGCGACGTGCGCGGCGGCAAGATAGCGATGATCTTCCAGGACCCCATGACGAGCCTGAACCCCGTCATGACGGTGGACAGGCAGATTGCGGAGATGATCCGCCTGCACAGGAACGTCTCCGATGCCGAGTCCCTGACCCTGGCTGGCGACATGCTGGAGCTGGTGGGTATCCGCCGTGAACGCATGCACGACTACCCGCATCAGTTCTCCGGGGGCATGAAGCAGCGCGTGGTCATCGCCATCGCTCTGGCCTGCGACCCCGGGTTGCTGATAGCCGACGAGCCGACGACGGCTCTGGACGTGACCATTCAGGCTCAGGTGCTGGAGCTGATGAAGAGGCTCAAGATACAATTTAACGCCTCGATGATCCTCATCACTCACGACCTGGGGATTGTGGCGGACATCTGCGACAAGGTGGCCATCATGTATGCCGGGCGAGTGGTGGAATACGCGGATAAGCGTGCGCTCTACACCCATCCTCTGCACCCCTACACCATCGGGCTCTTCAACTCGGTGCCGGACCTGGATGAGGACCGCGAGGAGCTGGCCGTCATCCCGGGGCTGATGCCGGACCCGATGGACCTGCCGACGGGCTGCACGTTCCATCCGAGGTGCGAGATGGCTGTGGAGGACTGCGCGAAGCTCAGGCCGGAGATGGCCGAGCTGGAGCCGGGGCACTTTGTGGCCTGCCCCGTCCGCGCACGCATGTTGGGCGCAGCCCAGGGGAGGTGAGGACGATGACGGACAACAACAAGCCCTACATCCGGGTGGAGAACCTGAAGAAGTACTTCCACACCAAGCACGGTATGCTGCACGCTGTGGATGACGTGAGCTTTCACATCGAAAAGGGAGAGACCCTGGGCCTCGTGGGCGAGTCGGGCTGTGGCAAGTCCACGCTGGGCCGCTGCCTCATCCGCCTGCTGGAGAGCACGGCCGGAAGCGTGTTTTTGCAAAACGAGTCCGGCGACAGCTACACCGACCTGACGAAGGTCAGCGCCTCTGTGATGAAGGACCTGCGCCGGCGCGTGCAAATCGTGTTCCAGGACCCTTATTCCTGCCTGAACCCGCGCCTCTCGGTCTGGGAGCTCATCGCCGAGCCTCTGATCGTCAACCGGGTCTTCTCGAACACTCAGGATATGCGTCGGCGCATCCTGGAGCTGATGAGCACGGTGGGGCTGGCTGAGCGCCTGGAGAACAGCTATCCTCATGAGCTGGACGGCGGAAGGCGACAGAGGATCGGCATCGCGCGTTCCCTGGCTCTGAACCCGGAGTTCATCGTGCTGGACGAGCCCGTCTCGGCGCTGGACGTGTGCATTCAGGCCCAGATTCTGAACCTGCTGAACGAGCTGCAAAGGGAGTTCCACTACACCTACGTCTTCATCTCTCACAATCTGAGCGTGGTGAAGCACGTCTCCGACCGCATCGCAGTGATGTACCTGGGGCAGATCGTGGAGCTTTCGGGTTATAAGGAGCTCTTCATCAAGCCGCTGCATCCCTACACTCAGGCCCTGCTCTCCGCCATTCCCGTGGCCAAACTTGACGTGCAGAAGGAGCGCATCATCCTGGAGGGCGACGTCCCCAGCCCCATCGAGCCGCCGGACGCCTGCCGCTTCATGGGGCGCTGCCAATACTGTCAGGACATCTGCCGCAGCCGGACCCCCGAGTTGAAGGAGATAGAGCCGGGCCACTATGTGGCCTGCCACTTTGCCGGAGAGGTCGGCCTTTAGGCCACCCCAGACCACAGGTTAAAAACCGCGGGTTTCCTCCACGCCCACACCTGCAAGGGAACAAGTTCCCTTGACCCTTTGAGGAGTGATTGAGATGCGCTATTCGGCGCTTCAACGTTTTTTGAAATACGTGACCTACGACACCCAGTCCGCTCAGGACTCGACCACCACGCCCAGCACGCCCGGCCAGATGGAGCTGGCACGCGTCATGGCGGAGGAGCTCAGAGAGCTTGGGCTGAAGGACATCGTTCTGACCGAAAACGCTTACGTGACGGCCACTCTGCCCGGCAATACGAAGAAAAAGGTACCCGCCATCGGGTTTGTGGCTCATCTGGACACGGCCACGGAGCTGACGGGCCGGGACGTCAAGCCCCGCGTGGTGAAGAACTACGACGGTGGCGACGTGGTCCTGAACGAATCTGAAGGTGTGATCCTCTCCCCGCGTGATTTCCCCTTCCTGGCGGATTACAAGGGGCAGGATCTGGTGGTGACGGACGGGACCACGCTTTTGGGCGCGGACAACAAAGCGGGCATAGCCGAGGTCATGGGCGCGCTTGAGTGGCTGACGCAGCACCCGGAGTTTGAGCACGGTGACGTGAAGGTGGCCTTCACCCCTGATGAGGAGGTGGGGCACCTGGCCAAGTTGCTGGACATTGAGGCGTTCGGGGCGGAGTTTGCCTACACGCTGGACGGCGGCCCGGTGGGCGAGATCTGCTACGAGAACTTCAACGCGGCAGAGGCTCTGGTGCGGATTCAGGGCCGTGCGGTGCACCCCGGCACAGCCAAGGGGATGATGCTCTCAGCTGTGACTATGGGGCATGAATTTCTCTCGCTCCTGCCGCCCGCTGAGACGCCCGCGACGACGGAGGGCTACGAGGGGTTCTACCACTGCACGAGCTTTGAGGCAGGGACCGAGCGTGCGACGCTGCGCTTCATCATCCGCGACCACGACAGCGGGAAGTTTGCGGCCCGTAAGGCGTTCATGGAGCGAGCCGTCAAGTGGATGCAGGACCGTTACGGCGCGGAGCGGTTTGATCTGACCCTGCGAGACCAGTACTACAACATGTCCGACAAGCTGGCGGGTTGTGAGCACGTCGTGGAGACGGCCATGGAGGCGATGCGGGCTCTCTCCATTGAGCCCAGGGTTATTCCCATGCGTGGCGGCACGGACGGGGCGGCCCTCTCCTGGCGGGGCCTCCCGACCCCCAACCTCTTCACCGGCGGGCACAACTACCACGGTCGGTTCGAGTTCATCTCAGCCCAGGCCATGGAACAGGCAGTGGACATGGTGCTGAAGATCCTGGAGCTCTACGTCAAAAGGGCGGAGTAACTAAGGAAGGGCGAAATAGCAGAATAAAAAGGGGACCCACACAGGATGGGCCCCTTTTTTTGTCTGTGCTCATTTTGTCTTGCCGCTTTGTCGCTGAATCTCTCGGGTCACCGGGTCCGTTCAGCCGAGCCGAGCAGACACCGTCAAAAGAACAGGCGGCGTATGACGAACAGGATGACGACGAACGCGAACACAAGAGTCCCGGCGAAAACGACGTTCTCTATCTTTAAGAATTTCTTGAACGCGGTCTTCGGGGGCACTATGGTCTTCAGCTTCAGATCTTTGGTCAGGATCAGGAGGCCCTGTATTTCATCACTGATAGCGAGGTAGACGTAAACCTTATCGCTGTCGTCATCCCGTTTTTCGATGGATTTGACCGGGAAAATCGAGGGAAGGTTTGCGACGCTCAGAAAATGCTGGAGCAACCCTCCGGCTCCGACGTCGCTCTTGATCCGGACCTCCAGCAGATCCCCCGGCTCAAGGTCGGAGAGGGCTTTGCCATACACGGGGTCGATGAGAGGCAGACAGTGGATGAGGGTGTCTGAGAAGTCCTTATCCTCATCCCGGGCTGAGCCCTGTCTGGCGTCTTCCTCATCAGGATCCGTCAGGATCTTAGCGTCTACAAGGTCCTGGTGCGTCAGCAGTTGGAGGTCACAAGAGATCTCCAGAAAGTAATGGGTGGTGCGCTCAAAATGCCTCCGGAGCCCCTCCATGATGAGGTTTTGGCCCTTGCGGTTGTTAGCGTTTTCAAAGAGGCTCATGCGCTCCGCAGGAGAGAGGAACTCTGATAGCGAAGAGAACAGCTTGTCCCCTATGACTTTGTCGAAGGGCCCCATCTGATTGAGGGCTCGGCTGAAATCCCTCCAGTCCTGGTTTACCGCCAAGGCCGGGACGTTCTCCGTCCGAGTCACCCAGAAGTTCTGAAAAAGCTCTCTGCCGTTTGAACCCTCAAAGATGATGCAGAAAGCCCCTGCGGTTTCCCCTCGCTTTGGAGTGTAGAAAAAGCACTTGTAAGCCGCGTATTCAGGGACCGCTTCGCCAAGGGCTGTGCCGGCGGGAGGCGCGTTGCGCTCCTCTGGGGCTACAACCGGTTCTGTTGCGTCGAGGAGGGGTTTAGGCTGGACCGGGGACGAGGGGGATTCGTTTTCGTTCGTCAGCGTTTTTTCCATAGTCAGGACTCCTTATTTGCGCTCACACTGGATAGACCGGAAGGAACGGCGTTTTTTTGCGCCGTGAGGCACCCTCATCTGACGGAAAAAGTCTTGGAGCTCCAGGATTTTCCGCGTTTTATCTCTCCGGATACCAACTCAAGATAACGTCCGAAACAATGAGGACAATGTTTTGTGGCGGCTCCGGCGTCCATCTCGAACTCCTTTTTGCATTCAATACATTGAAACTTCGCTGTCTGGGCCATAAAAAGCATCCTCCTTATCTTCAGATTTTAAAGGCACACAAATTCCCTGAAAAAGTCAATGAGCATCAAGCGGGAAGGCGGTGTTTCCTTGACGCCTGGAATAGATGGAGCTATGCCCCAAATCCCACGCGCTTCGCACGGCGCGGTTTGTTTGATAAAGCTTTTGGTCGTAAAAGACGCAGAAGTAGCGGCTGAGACAGTGTAAAACGATTAATAAATCAGCGGCTCTTCAGGGCAGGCTGTCCGAAAACCCAACTCTATCATACCAAATTTGGGCCTGATATCCAGCGTAAAAGCACCGTGATCAGAATTGGACCAGGCCCATCCTCAGGGGAAAAGGGGCGCGATGCGCAGGGTCGGGCTCAAGGGTCCCAGTTTCGCCAGCATCTCGGAGGGCGCCTTTTTCAGCAGGGGATGCCGCCAGTCCGGCAGGATCTGCATCAGAGGGACCAGAACAAAATCCCTGAGGGGCAGGTGGAGGTGGGGTATGACGAGGTAAGGGGTGTCCAGGACGAGTTCGTCCTTGAGGAGGAGGTCCAGGTCTATCAGCCGCGCTCCCCAGCGGGCGCTCTCCTTTCTGCCCATCTCCCGTTCAATGTTTTTGACGATTCTCAGGAGGTCGTCCGGTTCTGCGTCGGTCCTCAAGGACATGCAGGCGTTCAGGAAACAGGGCTGATCCGTCACGCCCCAGGGCTCGGTCTCAAAGACGTCGCTGGCGCGGTGGACGGGCCCTATCGCTGCTGCAGCGCGAGAGGCGGCCCTGCGCAGGTTGGCGAGGCGGTTGCCGAGGTTCGAGCCCAGCCCCAGGGCTAGGAGTCCCAAGGCTGGCTCTCCAGAACTGCTTTGGCAGTGGCCAAAGCCTGGCGATTGGGCGCGACGTCGTGGACCCGGAGTATGTGGGCGCGTCCGTAGAGCAGGGCCGATATGGCTGTGACGCTCTGGAGGCGTTCCTCCGGCGTTGCGGTCTGAGTGACGCTGCCGGTGAAGCGTTTGCGCGAGTGCCCTATCAGAAGAGGGCAGCCCAGAACGGTCAGACTCTCCAGCTCCTTGAGGATCAACAGGTTGTCGCGTGCCGTCTTGGCGAAACCCAGGCCGGGGTCCAGGATCACGCGATTGCGCGGGAGCCCCGCCTTCTCCAGCTGGAGCAGCTTTTCCTGAAAGTAGAGGTTGAGCTCGGAGAGAAGATCTTCATATGGAGGAAGTTCTTTCATGATGCGAGGTGTGCCTCTGATGTGAGAGAGGACATAGGGCAAGCCCGTCTCTACTGCGCTCTTTAGCATCGCGGCATCCAGGCTGAAGCCTCCGACGTCGTTGATGATGTCCGCGCCCGCATCGGCTGCGGCGAGGGCGACCTTACCCTTGTAGGTGTCCACGGACAGGATGGCGTCGGGGAACTCCCGCCTCAGAGCTCTGAGGGGCCCCAGAAGCCGCCTCATCTCATCCTCCTCGGAGATGGGTTCGATCCCGGGCCGGGTGGACTCTGCGCCCACATCCAGGACAGCCGCGCCCTCGGACAGCATCAACTCTGCTCGGGTCAGGAGCTCCCGTTCGTCCTTAAGCCGGCTCTCTTCATAGAAGGAGTCGGGGGTCAGGTTCAGGATCCCCATCAGTTTGGTGTCCTTGTCCAGGACAAGCTCCCGCCCGCCCGGGAGAGAGAACCTCCAGGTTGCGAGGCGTGATTTTTCGAGCGCCTCGGCCAGGGCCTCCCGAAGTGCCGCAAGCCCCCAGCAGTCCATGGAATGCGCCTTTTTGAGGAGCGCAAGGAGTTGCCCTTCCGTCCCCAGCAGCAGCACGGCGCTCCGCTCCGTCCGGCCGTCGATGACGTGCCGGGCCACCACCACGTCCCCGCCCCGTGCCAACAGCTCCTGCTTGAGGAAGGCGGCGGCGCGGTAATCCACGTCGGGAGAATAGAAAGCCAAAGTCCGACGCTTGGGCTGAAAATATGTGTTGCACCTTGGGTCGGCGCCGATGTGGCTGATAACCTGAGCCAAGTCCCCCTGAGAACGTATCTGAAGAGGATAAACCGCCTGGGCTTTACCTGTTTCTTCCGGCATCATGAGACCTCCAATTTGTGATGGCTGATGGGCCCATACCATCAGGCCGGGGCACGGAACAGGCCCAGTGACTTGTATTCAGCAAGGATTATATCACCTGCAGTCCTCTGTTTTTCCGGAAAAATCCCCGCAGTGAGGATAGAAAGGGTTCAGTAATCCTCCCGATATATCCCTGACCAGTATTGACATTTGGCAAAGAGACTGCTAGTCTTATCCACGAATGGGTTATGTTGGCACTCATCGATATGGAGTGCTAACGAAGAGTCAAAAAGAGTCAACGCAGTGAGAGCTCAGCAGCAAAAGCAACAGTGAAAACAGAAGAGGTCCTTATAAGGAAAGAAGCAGGAGAGTTCAGGCTTCCGCTGGGGCTCTCAGAGAAAGGAAGGAGGGGGTGGGGAGGTGACGGAGCGGCAGCTCAGCATCATCCTTGCCGTGGTGTACGAGTACATCAAGACGGGAGAGCCTGCGGGCTCCAGAATGATCACAAAGAAATATATCCGCGGGCTGAGCCCGGCGACCATCCGCAACGAGATGGCGGACCTTGAGGAGATGGGGTATCTGTATCAGCCTCACGTCTCAGCGGGGCGTCTGCCCACCGCAAAGGCTTATCGTGTGTACGTGAACTCCGTCACAGCCCGGGCCCGGTCGCACCCTCAGGAGCCGCAGAAATGGAAGGACGAGCTCCGGGGACAGCGCAGCGGGATTGAGGAGCTCCTGACCTACGTCACGCACCTCCTCTCCCGCCTCACCAACTGCGTTGGTGTGGCTGCCGTCCCGGGCCTGGACGACACGGAGATACATCACATTGACCTTGTGCCTCTGGGAGGCCGCCATATCCTGGCGCTCATCGTCCTTAAGGGTGGGCTGGTGCATCACTCGCAGTTCTCATTGCCCTGTGATGTCGAGTCGGGCCTGATGGAGGAGCTCAGCCGCCGCATCAATACTGTGGCGTCGGGCCGGGCCTGGAGCGAGGTTCGCTCCGTCCTCTACAGTTTTGTCCTGAATGGCCTTGAGGACGCCGAGGAGACCTGTCGAGCTGCCATCAGGGAGTTGGACGACTTCCTGACCCAGCAGAACTATCGCTTTTTCAGCAGCGGGGCGCAGCACATCCTGAAGCTGCCGCATATCCAGGCCCTGAGCCGCATCCAGGCAGTCCTTGCCCTGTTGGAGCAGGAGAAGCCTCTGGCCCGTATGATCGAAAAATGTCGGGAGAGCGCCTCCCTGGAGGTGACCATCGGGGAGGAGAACGAGACAGAGGGGCTACAGGAGAACTCCATGATCCTCATCCCGGCCAGCACCAGACAGCAAAAGGCTGTTCTGGGGCTCATCGGACCCCTGCGCATGGACTACGAACGCTCCATCTACGTCCTGGAGTCCGTGGCGAACGTCTTGAGTGAGGAACACGACCTCTGGGACGGCTCGGAGGACTGAGCCGGGAGGAGAGCTTGAAAAACAGATGCGCAAGGGTAAAGGCTTTTTGTGGAGGAGATGAGATATTTGACGGATACCTATAAAAACACTGAGGAATACAAGGACTACGATTGCCCTGATAGAAACGAGAACGAACATATCCTGGATGAGGATGGGACGCCCACACAGAGTGAGGGGCAGACGGAGCCCGAGGCTGCGGAGCCGGATGAGCTTGAAAAGCTCAGAAACGAACTTGCCGCAGCGCGCGCCGATTTTTATAACTACCGACAGCGGATGGTCCGGGACAGACAGAAGACCCGTCAGCTGATGAGCGAGGACCTCGTGTCCGAGCTGCTCCCCGTCCTGGACAACCTGGACAGAGCCCTGTGTGCCCCGGAGGATGGGAGCGCCAGGGACGTGCTTATAGGAGTGCGGATGGTGCAAAATCAGTTTCTCTCCGTCCTCGAAGGGATGGGGGTGACGGTGGTTCCCACGGAGAACGAGTTCTTTGACCCTGCGGTCCACGAGGCTGTGGAGCTGGAGAGCGTGGACGACCCCGAGCAGGATAACAGGGTGGTGGCCGAACTGCTGCGCGGCTATCGAACGCCCGAGCGGGTCCTGCGCGCGGCCCAGGTCCGCGTCGCGCGGATCGGGACATCCTGAGGACGAGGACCTGCTGTGGGCAGCCCCTGTGCCGAACGGAAACGGGGACAGGAACAAAAGTCAGGCAGAAAAACCGGATATAAAGAAAGAAAAAATCATAAAGATTGTCTTGGGAGGGAAACAAATAATGTCAAAAGTTGTGGGTATTGATTTGGGAACGACAAACAGCTGTATTGCGGTTCAGGAGGGAGATCAGACGACGATCATCACCAACGCGGAGGGGATGAGGACCACCCCCTCGGTGGTGGCCTTCACAAAGGAAGGGGAGCGTCTTGTAGGCCAGCTGGCCAAACGGCAGGCCATCGTGAACCCGGACCACACGGTGATGTCCATCAAACGTGAGATGGGCACCGACTATCGCGTGAAAATAGACGACAAGAAGTACACGCCTCAGGAGCTTTCCGCGATGATCCTGCAGAAGCTGAAGCGCGACGCGGAGGATTATCTGGGCGAACCCGTGACTCAGGCGGTCATCACGGTGCCGGCTTACTTCACGGACGCCCAGCGGCAGGCGACGAAAGACGCAGGGACCATTGCGGGCCTTGAGGTGCTGCGCATCATCAATGAGCCGACCGCAGCCTCTCTGGCCTATGGTGAGAACAAGCGTGAGGAGCACAAGATCCTGGTCTTCGACCTTGGCGGCGGCACCTTTGACGTCTCCATTCTGGACGTTGGCGAGGGCGTCTTTGAGGTCCTAGCCACAGCGGGGGACAACCGCCTGGGCGGCGATGACTGGGACAACCGTGTCGTGGACTGGATGGCTGAGGAGTTCAAAAAGTCTGAGGGCATCGACCTGAGGAAGGACCGCATGGCCATGCAGCGCCTGCGCGAGGCTGCGGAGAAGGCCAAGGTGGAACTCTCTTCCATGACGGAGACCACCATCTCCCTGCCCTTCATCACGGCCAACCAGGCCGGACCCAAGCACCTGGAGATGAAGCTGACCCGCGCGAAATTCGAGGAGATGACGGCGGATCTGATGGACCGCACGATCACTCCTACCAAGCGCGCCATCAGCGACTCCGGCCTCAAGGTGGAGGAGATAAGCAGGATCCTGCTCGTGGGCGGTTCTACTCGTATGCCGATGGTCCAGAAGAAGATCGTCGAGCTCCTCGGTAAAGAGCCTACGAAGGGCATCAACCCCGACGAGTGCGTCGCGGCTGGTGCAGCCCTTCAGGGCGCCATCCTGAAGGGCGACCACAAGGACATCGTCCTGGTGGACGTCACGCCCCTCTCCCTGGGGCTTGAGACTCTGGGCGGGGTCTTCACGAAAATCATTGAGCGCAACACTGCCATCCCTGTCTCCAAGAGCCAGGTGTTCACCACGGCCGCCAACAATCAGACTCAGGTTGAGATCCTGGTGCTGCAGGGCGAGCGCTCCATGGCTGCTGACAACGTCCGGTTGGGCCAGTTCGTGCTGGATGGTCTGCCGCCCGCACCGCGCGGTATCCCTCAGATTGAGGTCTCCTTTAACATCGACGTCAACGGCATCCTGAACGTCTCGGCCAAGGATAAGGGAACGGGCAAGGCTCAGAAGATAACCATCCAGTCCTCGAACCTCTCCAAGGAGGATATAGAGCGGATGAAGAACGACGCCGAAGCGAACGCCGACGAGGACCAGAAGAAGCGGGAGGCTGCTGAGGCTCGTAACGAGGCCGACTCCGCCGTGTTCGCAGCGGAGAAGCTCATGAACGACCTGGGTGACAAGATGTCCGCCGACGAAAAGGGGAAGGTGAACTCCCGTCTTGAAGACCTGAAGCGCGCCATCGAGTCGGACGACACCAGCCGCATGAGCCAGGCGAGGGAGGAGCTGGAGAAGACCGTGCAGGAGTTCTCCACACGCCTCTATCAGCAGGCCGCGGACGATAGCTCTGCCTCTGCCGGGACTTCAGGGGACTCGGAGACCGTGGATGCGGAGACCGTGGACGCGGAGTTCAGCGACCAGAACTAAGAGCGGAGAGAAAAGGAGGCATCCTTATCCCGGGGTTGGATGCATAGATGTATAATGGAACAAGGGCGGACGGAGGGGCCTTTCCCCCTCCGTTCCTTTCCATTGTGATTCTCTTGGTTTGGGGTGTGAAATTTGGAAGATCTCTATCAGATATTGGGGGTTCCCCGCAGCGCCACTCAGGACGAGATCAAGAAGGCCTACCGGCGGCTGGTGCGTCAGTACCATCCGGACACGAACAACGGCGACAAGGATACGGAGGAGAAGTTCAAGAAGATAAACGCTGCCTGGTCCGTGCTTGGGGACCCTGAAAAGCGCGCGCGTTACGACCAGTTCGGCACAGCCGACGGAAGCAGCCCCTTTGAGGGAGGGTTTGGCGGCGCTGATTTCGGCGACCTGTTTGGCGACCTGTTCTCACAGGTGTTCGGCGGTTATACCCGGCAACAGGCGAACCCAAACGCGCCGAGCCGAGGCGCAGACCTGGAGATGAGGCTGAGGGTGACTCTGCTGGAGGCTGCAGAGGGGGTCACCCATACCCTTGAGATCCCGCGCCGGGAGACCTGTACGGGCTGCGACGGGTCCGGGGCCCGAAGCGGCACGTCGCCGGAGACCTGCTCCACGTGTGGAGGGCGCGGCCAGGTGGAGCAGGTGCAGCGGACGCTCTTCGGTCAGTTCATGTCCGTGACGCCCTGCCCGAACTGCGGGGGCAGCGGCAGGCTGATCCGAGACAAATGCCCCGAGTGCGAAGGGCAGGGGCGGGCCAGGAAGAAACACAGGCTGGAAGTGAAGGTCCCGCCCGGTGTGGAGCGGGGCACGAGGCTCCGGATTCTGGGCGAAGGGGATGCCGGGCTCAACGGCGGCTCCTCCGGTGACCTCTACTTGGTGGTCGACGTTGAGCCGCACAAGGTCTTTGAGCGCCAGGGTGCGGACCTGCACCGGCGCCTTGTCCTGAACTTTCCCCAAGCAGCCCTGGGCACGTCCGTTGAGGTCGAGACCCTCATTGACGGGACGGAAAGGCTGGAAGTCCCGGCTGGGACCTCTCACGGGCAGGTGCTGAAGCTGAGAGGCAAGGGGATGCCGCGCCTGAGGGGCGCGAGAGGCCGGGGCGATCTCCACTGTCACGTGATCCTGGAGGTCCCCTCCAAACTGACCGAGCGCCAAAGGGAGCTTCTGTCAGAGCTGGCCGAGGAGATGGAGACACCCGTTGCGCCCTCCTCCGAGGGCCCCGGCCTTTTAGATAAAGCCAGGGAGAAGGCCAGGGAGGTCGGGAAAATCGGAAAAAAACTCTTTGACGGACTGAAGGAGAAGCTGAAGGGGGCACGCCTCCTCGTTCCACTTTAAAGGAAGCTTTGGAAATAAAAGACCAGGCGTTTGAGACGTCAGAACGGACAAGGGCAGCCCTGTTTTAGGACTGCCCTTGTCCGTCTTTGGAATTAGGAGAAGCTCCAGCATCAAGCTTTTTTCAGGCCCCTTGAGTTTTTTTGAGTTAGCCCCCTCAGAGCTTTTTGGGCTTTTTGAGATGCATCCTGCCCTTTCAGTTTAAAGGTGTTGACCAGCTGTTGCAGCGTTGTGGCGGTCTCGGCCAGCTTCTGAGCCTCGCTGGCGATGGACTCCGCAGCCTTGGTCGTCTCCTGAGTGGAAGTGTGGATGGCATTACCTGAGGCGACTATCTCAGAGTTGGCTTCTGCCACGCCGCGCATTTCGCTGGCTGCGTGCTGAGAGGAGGCAGCCTGTTCCTGGGCCACTGCCGCTATGTCTTGAATGGCGTTGCTAAGGTTTTCCAGATCATCCAGAGAGCGGTTCAGCTCCGCGCTCTGGGTGGCGGCAGCCTTGGAGACGAAGTCCAGGGAGGAGACAATCCCCTCCGTCGCTGCGAGAGATCTATCGGAGTGCTTCTGAAGGTCGTCTATCAGCTTGTTGACCTCTGAGGCTGCATTGGCTGAGTCCTCAGCCAGCTTGCGGACCTCTTCGGCGACGACGGCAAAGCCGCGGCCCGTCTCACCGGCCCGGGCTGCCTCAATGGCAGCGTTCAGAGCCAGCAGATTGGTCTGATCCGCTATGGAGGTGATGACGTTGACGAATCCGGAGATGCTCTCGACCGCGCCGTTCAGTTCCTCAACCAGAGTTTTGTTGTGATCCGCATCCTTCTGAAGCCTCACCAGAGCCTCTGCTGCCTGGCCAACGATCTTGACGGAATCGTTGATGCTCTTGTGGACTGCCTCAGCCTGTTCAGCTCCTCTTGCGGACGCCTGAGCGTTGGCTTGAGCTCCTTGGGCTATCTCTTCAACGGCGGTGTCCGTTCGGGCGAGGGCTGAGGAGGCGTTGCCGACGAGGGTGTTGACCCGTTCCATGGAAGCGGCTGCCTCCTCCATGGAGGCCAGGGTCTCCTCAGAGAGCGCGGCCAGGGTCACTGCCTCCTGCGAGGT
>JAAYOR010000148.1 GCA_012520235.1 Fretibacterium sp. | reverse complement strand
CTTAGCACCCGCGCTGCTCGCCACCGCCTGCAGGAGGCTGACCTGGCCATTCGGCAGGGCGGATGCCACACTATTTTTCGCTTCCGCAGACGACGTGCTTTTCAAGACCACCAGCACCTCGCCTGGGACAAACCTCGCCCCGAAGGCCGTGGTGCTGAACGCACCGGACAGAACCAGCGTCAGCGCCAAAAAGCCCGTCAGCATCCTCTTAAAACAGGTCATACTTCTCCTCTCCTTTTAATCTGCGTCCATCTGCGTAATCGTCGAAGACGAAGCCGTGGGGGCTTCGCTTCGACATAAGCGAACGACACGGCATTCGGAGCCTGGCGGCTCCAAAGTAGCCGGTCGCCTGCTTATGCGGATAGTTTTTTAGAGCCGGTCACCCGGATTGATCAGTTCTCCTCCTTCCTGCGAAGGAGAACCGCGCCGAGGATCGCGAACGTCGCTATTGCGCCGAAGCCTGCGTCACAACCACCACCACTGCTGCCTGGCATATATTTTGGAGTCGGCGGAATTTTAACAAAATAAGCTGAAAGGGTGTGTTCCTCGCCGACATTGGAGAAGGTGTACTGCAGGTTGCCGTCCACCGATTTAATGTCCCTCAGCACGGAGCCATCGTCCACTTTCACGTCATGCAGGCTATAGCCTGAATCCTGGATGAAGGTGAAGGTCTGAGCTTTCCCGCCCCGGACCCAGACGGCGCCGGAGGGCTCAACGCGCCCGCCCCCCTCCGCCGCGGCCGTGATGGGGTAAAACTTCACGTCCGGGTCACCCAGTGCGTCCAGAGCCGCCTTCACGTCCAGCAGTCCTCTCCTGGAGAGCTTCTGCACAGAGTTGGAGTATTCATAATACTCCTTATACGGAAAGAACAGCACGGGCTGCGGCACAGGGTTCACATCCGCACTGGCAAATTCCAACAGGTACGCCTTGAGCTCGGAGGGCGTCTTTTCGGGATAGCGGGCTGCCAGGAGCGCGACCGCCCCGGCCACGTGGGGCGCAGCCATGGACGTGCCGAGCCAACTGGTATATCCTCCACAATCTCCCGATATATATGAGCCTTCACTTATAATTTCGGGGAGTGGGGGCACCGTGCTGTAGATGTCCACGCCGGGAGCGGCAAGGTCCACCTTCGTCTCGCTCCAGTTGCTGAAGTCCGCTGCCTCACCCTCGGGGGCGATCGCCCCCACCACGATCATGTTATCCAGCCCCAGGTACGATTTGGGGTAAATGTAGTCGCCCTGCTTAAAACTCTCTCTGGGTTTCGGCCCCTCTTCCCCTTCGATCATAACAGGATCGTCAAAGGGGGCCGGGGCCCCGATCTCCAGCCCATCGTTGCCAGCCGACGTGACGATGACCGCACGATCCATGTCGTTCAGAGCTTTATAGGCCAGGTACATAGGAGTTAACCGAGCCTCCTCAGGCGTCTCCGGGGACCACCCTCCCCCAGAGTAGTTGACGGCTGCCAGCTTCAGGTCAGGCTCTGCTTTCAACAGGCCTACCAGATAGTTCAGGGCCGCAATGATGTCGTTGGCCGAACCTCGGCCCTCATTATTCATCACTCTGAGGGCGATGAGCCCCACCTTCCAGTTGACCCCGACCACACCCGTGCCGTTGTCCCCCACAGCTCCGATGGTCCCGGCCACGTGGGTGCCATGCCCCTGTCCATCCTCAAAGGCCTCCGGGTCCGCTTTCTCGCCGTCATTTTCCGCCACAAAGTTTCGGGAGAGGTCCTTGTTCAGGTTCCCCTTCAGATCCTCATGGTCCGTATCGCTCCCCGTGTCGATGACCGCCACGTAGACCGTCTCGTCCCCCGACGTCACATCCCAGGCCTCAGGCGCCCGGATGGCCTCCATCCCCCACAGGGCGCCATCAAGGAAATAGGGGTCGTTCGGCTCTGTCCGGTTCAGGTGTTGGATATAGTTGGGGGAGGCGGCGAGGACCTCGGGCCGCTTCGCCAGCTCCTCCAGCATCTCTTCCGTCGTCTGGGTCTCCGACTTTATCAGGGCAAAGGTTGTGCCACTCACTGAGGAAAGAGCGCTATAG
>JAAYOR010000147.1 GCA_012520235.1 Fretibacterium sp. | reverse complement strand
GTTTCCGAGCCACATCGTGTCTCTTTCCCCTGCCGGGACAGAGATACTCTTCATGCTGGGACTGGGAGAGAGGCTGGCCGGGGTGACGGAGTTCTGCGATTATCCGCCGGAGGCCCTGAAGAAACCCAGGTTAGGAGGTTTTACGGAGGTGAACCTGGAGAGCCTGGTCTCAAGCGGCACGGACCTCCTGGTCCTTCAGGACATCCACCGCCATGACCTGGCCCCGAAGTTGGATTCCCTGGGCATCCCGTATTACATCCTGAGCCAGGAGTCAACGGAGGACGTCTGCAAGGGAATCTTAGAATTGGGAGAGCTCTGCGGCGCGGCCGCGCGCGCCCGGGACGAAGTCCTGCAGATACGGGCTCGCCTGGAGGCCGTGAAACGCAGGGTCGAAGGGCTGGTGAGGCCCAGAGTGCTCATCTGCGTCTCCCGGGAGCTCACCCTCAACCACCTTGAGACCCTCTACGTCGCAGGGGCCTCCGGCAACTTCTACAACGAACTGCTCCAGCTGGCCGGCGGGGTCAATGCTGTTGAGACGGACGCTTCCTACCTGAAGGTCTCTCAGGAGGGTGTCATGAAGCTCAACCCTGATGTCATCCTGGATCTTGTGGGAGAACAGGCCTACTACCATGCCCCTTCCAGTCCGGAGGAGTTGGACAGGGTCTTTGACGATGACTATCTTCTGGCGCCCTGGCTGCGCATGACAAACGTCAAGGCAGTCCAGGAGGGCCGCGTGCACCTTCTGCGCGGGACCGTCTTCCTTCGCCCGGGCCCCAGGCTGCCTCAGATCGTAGAGGCCTTCGCGCAGTGCCTCCATCCTTTGGGGACGGCTATCGAAAAAAGCCCCGCCTCCAGGGACAGGAGCCCTGAAAGAGTGGGGGCGAAGTGACCTCACCCCTCTTTGAGGTCTGCGGGCTTGGGCTGACCCTCGGAGGTTGCCCTATCCTGGACGACCTCTCCTTCTCTCTCCAGCAGGGCAGCTTTCTCGCCATCGTGGGCCCCAACGGCGCGGGCAAGAGCAGCCTTCTGCGGTGCCTTGGGGGGCTTCAGCGTAAGTTCTCCGGCACGGTGCTCCTGGAGGGTCGCCCGATCCTCTCCCTCTCCGCTCGTCAGATAGCCCGGCGCATTGCCTGGGTCCATCAGAATGGGGACAGGGACCTTGGGTTCACCGTGGAGGAGTTCGCCAGGATGTCGCGTTATCCCTGGAAAGACCCTTTCTCCGTCGCCGGCTGGACCCGTGAGGACTCCCGCATCCTGGCCGACGCGCTCCGGGTCGCAGGCGCCGAGGCGCTGGCCTCCCGGCCCATGAACTCCCTGAGCGGCGGAGAGCGGCAGAGGGCCCTGATCGCGGCGGCACTGACTCAGAGCACGGACGTCCTCTTTCTGGACGAGCCTCTGACCTACCTGGACTACCTGTACCAGGCAGACATCCTGGAGCTGGCGGAGCGGATCAACCGGGAGCGGGGAGTCACCGTCCTGATGGTCACCCACGACATCAACACCGCTCTGGCCTCTGCAGACCGAATCCTGGCGCTCCGAAAGGGGAGGATCTGCAAAGAGGGGCCCAGCCGGGACTTTTGTGACCCGCTCGTCCTGGAGGATGTGTTCGGGACCGAGTTCCGCCTCTTTGAGGCGCCGGGGCAGACCGTCCCTCACGTGGCCCCGGCCCGGATGCTGCGATGAAACGCGGAGTTCTGCCGGTTCTCCTGGTCCTCTCCGTCCTCGCGCTCGTCGTCATCCCCTTCGTCGGGATGCAGACTCTCTCCTGGCGCGACGTCCTGCAGAGCGGGAGCCCGGAGAGCAAGATTTTTTGGGAGCTTCGGCTCCCCCGGGTCTGTCTGGCCTGGGTGACCGGCGCTACCCTCAGCGTCTGCGGCACGATCTTCCAGGCGCTCTTCAGGACCCCTCTGGCCTCGCCCGACATGTTGGGGGTCTCCTCCGGAGCGGCCTTCGGCGCGGTCCTCTCCATACGCCTGGGGTTCACCTTCACCCTCTTCTCGGGCCTGTCAGGCCTCTCCGCCTTCTCCTTCCTCGGGGCGGGGCTCACGACCGCGCTCATTTACGCCGTCGCCTCCTGGAGGCGGGAGGGGGTCTCGTCCCTTTTGCTGACCGGCATAGCCTTCAGCTTCCTCTTCTCCAGCCTCACTCTGCTCCTTCAGTACTCGGGAAACTATGTGGATTCCTTCAGGATGGCGCGCTGGACGATGGGGAGCATCCAGACGGTGGGGTTTTCGCCCGTGTGGACGACGCTGCCCGCGCTGTTCCTCATCTTCATCGTTGCCTTCCTCCGGGCGCCCGAGCTGGACCTGTTCCTCTGCGGCGAGGAGCTTGCCGAGAGCCGGGGCGTCTCGATAAAGCGCCTGAGGCGCGTCTTCTTCATCAGCGTCTCCCTGGCTGTGGCCCTCAACGTTTCGGTCTGTGGCCCCATCGGTTTTATAGGCCTGATGGCCCCGCACATCTGTCGGAGGCTCGTGGGGCCCGTCCATCGACCGCTCGTCGTCGCCTCGGCGCTGTTCGGGGGAACTTTTCTGACGCTCTGCGACACGGCGGCCCGCACCTTCTGGGCCCCGGCGGAGCTCCCCGTCGGAGCGCTCACCGCGCTCATGGGCTCTATCTTCTTCCTCTGGCTCCTCCTGAGGCGCGAGCCTCAAAGGTTCTGAGCCCATCATTTCGGGAGGTGGAAAAAATGTTGGAGTACATGCGCGCAGGGGGCAGCATCATGTGGGTCATCGCCTTTCTCTCCGTGGTCGCTCTGGCCGTCGCCCTGGAGCGCCTCTTCTTCTACTGGCGCGCCAGGACGGACCCTCAGAGTCTGGAAGCCGCCCTGAGCCGGGCCTTGCGCTCCGGAGACATGGAGGCTGCGCGCCAACTCACGGAGGCGTCAGACAGCTCCCTGCACCGGCTTTTTGCCGCGGTCCTCTCAGCCTGGGACCTGCCTTCCGACGCCATGAAGCTGCTTGCGGAGCAACAGGTTCGCAGAGAGCTCTACCGCTGGGAGAAGCACCTCCCTATATTGGAGGCGGTGGGCCGCATCGCGCCGCTTCTGGGCCTGCTCGGCACGGTCGTGGGGATGGTGGAGATGTTCTCATCCCTGCATCTGGGGGCCGCTATCGACACGGCAGCCGTCACGGGAGGGATCGGGAAAGCCCTTTACACAACTGTCGCGGGCCTGGCCGTGGCTATCCCGACGATGCTGGTTTACAGCCTTCTCCAGGGTTTTGTGGACTCCGAAGCTGAGACGCTGGAGCGCGGGAGCGATTTTCTGCTCCGGGAGCGCCTCATCTGCGACAGCCTCCTTCCTGAGTCATGAGACGCAGGGTCCGAAGAGGAATCGACCTGGACATCACCCCCCTCATCGACATCCTCTTCATGCTCATCATCTTTTTTGTCCTCACCGCCACCTTTGTCCAGGGCCGCATGGAGGTCGAGCTTCCGAGGGGAGACGGGGAGCCGCAGCGTGAGAGCCAGACCCTTTTGGTCTCCGTGACCTCGGGGGGTACTATCCGTTGGGGCGGAGAAACGGTCTTGAGCGAGGACCTCCCCGTCCTGGCGGAGCGGGCTGTGGCCGAGAGCCGGGACATCCTTCTGGCCGGGGACAGGGCCGCCCCTTACGGCGTCGTGGCGGAGCTGCTGAACGTCCTGAGCCAAAAGGGCCTGACCTCCGTGGGTTTGGCTCTGGAAGGGACCCCTGCGCCATGAAACCCTTCTCCCGCAGGCAACGCGGCCCAACCTCCCTCCTGGGCCATTGGATGCTGCCCCTCCTCCTCAGCCTGGTTTTCCACCTGGCGCTCCTGGGCCTCTCGCTTCAACAACCCCTTTCTGTTGCCCCTGCTCCGAGGCTGAGGTTGACCCTTGTACCCTCTTTCGGGGGCTCTGGGGGCTCTGAAGCCCAAGCCGCTGAGGCTGAGGGGAGTGGGGGCAAGAGCGGCGCAAGTACCCCGGCCCAGGCGTCTTCCCCTGAAAAGCCTGAAAAATCCGCCCAAAAAACGGAGCCCGAACAAAAGGTTGCGGCCAAGCCAAAGTCAAGCCCAAAGCAGCCCGTGGCCAAGTCGAAGCCAAAACCTGTGCCCAAACCACAGCCAAAGCCGAAGGAGCCGCCCCGAAAGGCTCAAGAAACTCAAAAAAAACCCCAAAAAGCGCCACAACCCAAGCCTGAGAGCAGGTCAGCTCCAGCAACCCCATCCGAGCTCGAAGCTAGCGGGACGGCGATGGGTACGGGGGCACGGGAAGGAGCCGAGGGCCGCGGCAGCGGGGCCGGGAGCAAAAAGGGCAGCGGGCAGGGAGGAGCGGGACTTCCCGGAGGTGGCGGAGGCGGCGGTGGCGGCCCTGTGGACGTCGCGACTCTCAAGATACTCTCCAAACAGCCTCCGGAGTATCCCGTGTTCTCCCGCAAGAGGAGGGAGGAGGGCAAGGTTTCCATTATCATCACCATCGAAGCCGGGCACGTCGTTCGCGCGGATATCGAACGAGGGAGCGGCCACTCGCGCCTGGACGAAGCGGCGCTGCGTGCGGTGCGGACCTGGCGCTTTGACTATCCAGGCCGGATCAGGGCCCGCGTTCCCGTCAGCTTCCGGCTGAAATGAGCCCCGAACCCTGGTCGGAAAGGAGGGATGAACCGCGCTCGGTCATGGTTGTTTCAGGCGCTCTTTTGAGAACGTGAGAAACATGAGAAAAGGTACGGACAAAAGACAAGAAAGGAAGATATCGATGACAAGCAAACTGAAAAGACGAAGTTTTGCACTGATGACACTGCTGTTCGCGCTCCTGTTCCTGGCCGTCCCTCAGATGTCGGACGCGCACCTTCTGTTCACCACTCAGGAGAACTACGCCAATACAGCGCTGGGAATAATCATCGGGGATAAGGTGACGACACCTCTGCGCTCTAACATGGGGGGAAACAACGGGCAAACGATCACGCCCTTCATCAATGGAGACGGACAACTCCGCATCGCGATAACGCTTTATACCTGGGGGCAGGGGGACATTCTGAATCTCTACGCTCCCGGCGACCCCTCCCTCTGGACCCAGCCGGAAAACTGGGAGCCACCTCTTGATGAAAGCGAAATCTCTCTTCAGAATACCCGGGACCTGACCATAGTGGGGAAATTTCTCTACGGAATAGACTACGATGAGGCGAAGGTCACCTGCATGGAAGTAAAGAAGGCGGCAGGGAAGGAAACTTATGAGGACACCGGGCTCTCCTACACCTACGTTCCGCAGACCCCCGGCTATGAAGCCCACGGCGAAGCCCTGTTCTTCTACGGTGGAAGCCTCTACGGGCTCTTCACTGAGGCGTACAAGCCTTGGGAGGGCGGCGCATACAGCCTTAATCGTCTGATCAAGCTGGACGGGAATCTCACAAAACAGGACGAGCTGGAGCTGAAAGGTAAGAACATAGAGAGCGGTACGCCCGGTGCCTATGCGCTTGTAGGGAAGAAGCTTTTCGTCACGTCTTTGGGTGGTGTTCAGAGTTACGCAGGGGCGCTCAACCCGGAATCCCAAATAGAGGTCGTGGATCTGGGGACCATGGAGACAACCCCTCTCGTGACGGCACAGGACATGAACGACAAAGACCCCACCTTCAGCCACATGCTCTTCGCTATAGCTGCTGCAAACGGCAAGATTTATGTCCAGGCTGTCCAGTGGGGCACTGAAAAATACAACATTCGCATCTACGAGACCACGGAGGAGAAACTGGTGCAGAAGGACCTGACCCTGCTCAAGGAGTTTACCGGAGTTGGCTGGAGAGCGGGCCTCGTTCACGACCCGAGCACAAAAGCCCTCTGGGCCGCTGTGGGCTCCAGCCTGTGGCGCTATGACTACAACGGCAAAAGCTGGAAGGAATTCGACAAGGATGACCTTCAGGGCGACATCTCCGCCTTCGCGGTTCTCGCAACACCTGAAGGCCATGGAGGCGAGCCTACTCAGCCTGGTCACAAAGGCGACAGTGGTGGTGGATGTGACGCCGGCTTCGGCTGGCTGGCCCTGTTGGCCCTGCTCCCCGCAGCAACCCTGCGCCGCAGGTCCTGAAAACCTGAAAG
This sequence comes from Fretibacterium sp., assembly GCA_012520235.1. Classification (GTDB taxonomy): domain Bacteria; phylum Synergistota; class Synergistia; order Synergistales; family Aminobacteriaceae; genus JAAYOR01. Next base: position 9,158 of record JAAYOR010000147.1, on the reverse strand, counting down.
CTGCCTGAAGCATCGATAAGACCGTGAAACCGAGGGGGGCTCTCCCCTCGGTTTTTTCGCGGGCTCATAGCCCTTCGTTAGAGTCAGGCTATTTTCACTGCAAAAATCGACGGTTTTTTCTGTAAGACTCCCGTTAAGTTTCTGCCTGATTTGTGTTATGCTCTTACTTAGTTCATCCTTCTTTGTATGCTGGGCGCGGGAATTTTTGGATGTTTTGTCGCTTATCAATCATACATAGCAGGGGCAATAGCGTCAGAGCACGGTGGTGTCTCTTAACCAATGGAGCGTTTCAATCAATGGTTTTAATGCGTATTGTTCGAGTGGCTGGATGCAACAAAACTTTGGATGCAACAACACATAATTGTGGGAGGTATCGAGGGAAATGAGGAAGTTGCTTTCTGTGGTTCTTGCGGTGTCTCTTCTTATTCTTCTGCCCTGCGCGGCCGGTGCGGCGGAAAAACCCGTCGTCGGGTTGGTCATGAAATCCTTGGCCAACGAGTTCTTCAAGACGATGGAGGAGGGTGCGCGTAAGTATGCGGCCGAAGACGGTACCTTTGAGCTTATCCCTGTTGGTATGAACTCTGAGACGGATATTGACACTCAGATCAACGCGATGGAAAACTTCATCGCCAAGAAGGTCGACCTCATTGTGTTGGCCCCGGCCGACTCGGTCGGCCTTGTGCCTTCGGTCAAAAAGGCTGTGGACGCCGGTATCCCCGTTGTCAACTTTGACGTGACCTTGGACAAAAAAGCCTTAGTGGACAACGGCCTTCCCGAGAATTTCCTCTTCGTCGGCCCTGACAACACTCTGGGCTCCGAGCTGGTGGGCGACTTCATGGCGGAGAAGCTGGGCAAGGGCGCCAAGGTCATCATCATCGAGGGGAACCCCGGCGCGGACAACGCAAAACAGCGCAAAGAAGGCTTCATGAAGACGGTTGAAAAGTACGAGCTGGACCTTCTCGCCTCCAACACTGCTCACTGGGAGACCGAGGAGGCCAACACCCTGATGACGAACCTCCTGACCAAGCACCCTGACGTGCAGGGTGTGATGTGCGCCAACGACTCCATGGCTCTGGGCGTGGTGAAAGCCATTGAAGCCGCCGGGATGCTGGGGAAGATCGAGGTCGTAGGGTTTGACAATATCGGAGCTTGCCAGCAGCTGATCAAAGAGGGTAAGATGCTGGCGACGGTGGATCAGTTTGGGCCCGAGATGGCTGCCAACGCCATCAAGGTCGGTTTCCGTATCCTGGGCGGTGAAAAGCTGGACGGTTGGGAGAAGACGCCTGTAAAGGTCGTCTCCGCAGCAGACCTGAAATAATCAAACAGGTGATTACGATTTTGTGACGGCAGAGCGGAGTCATCGTCTTTAAGACGCATCGACTCCGCTTTTTATAATAGTGGAAAAACAGTGAAGGAAAATGTGTGGAGGAACGAGGCATGAATCCTGTCCTGCAAGTTGAGGAGCTCTCCAAGAGTTTTCCGGGCGTTCAAGCGTTACAAAGGGTCTCCCTTGATCTCCACGAGGGAGAAGTCCACGTTTTGGTCGGGGAAAACGGAGCGGGGAAGTCGACTCTGATCAAGCTCATTTGCGGCATGTATCCCCTCGAAGGCGGAAAGATGACCTATAAGGGCGCCCCCTATGCGCCCCTGACCCCTCATGACGCTATAAAGTCAGGCATACGAGTGGTCTATCAGGAATTTAACCTTCTGCCGTATCTTTCTGTTGCGGAGAACATTTTTTTTGACTCCCTACCCAGGAAGCATGGCTTGGTTGACTTTAAAAAACTTCACTCTGATGCGGAGCGAGTCTTAGATCGCGTCGGGCTGAACGTCTCTCCCACCATGCCGGTGGAGCTGTTGGGGGTAGCTCAGATGCAGCTCCTTGAGATTGCCAAGGCTGTATCAGCGGAGTGCAGCGTCCTGATTCTGGACGAGCCCACCGCTACCCTTTCTCCCAAGGACACGGATAACCTCTTTGGAATCATCCACGACCTCAAAAAACAGGGACTTGCCATCATTTATATCTCGCATCATCTGAAAGAAATTTATGAGATAGGGGACACGGTCACAGTGCTCCGCAACGGGGAACGGGTCGAGACCTGCTCTATCCATGACGTCAGGATCCCCGACCTCGTGGCGATGATGGTGGGCCGGAAGATGGAGTCGGAATATCCCTTCAGAGACGACATCAAACAGACCGGCAAGGTGATCCTGAGCGTCCGCAACCTGTGTTTTAAGGGCAACACCAACCCGGTCTCCTTTGAGTTAAGAGAAGGGGAGCTGCTGGGCATCTCCGGCTTGGTCGGTTCCAAACGCACGGAGACTCTGAGGGCCATTTTTGGAGCCGACCCAAAAGAGGGTGGGGAGATTTTGCTGAACGGGAGCCCCCTGGAAATAGGGTCGCCTAAGGAGGCCGTTGAAGCCGGCTTGAGTCTTTTGACCGAGGACCGCAAAAATCAGGGGCTCGTCCTGGATATGTCCCTCAGCGCAAACATCACCTTAGCAGACCTCTCCAGGGTCTCAAACGCGGGGCTTCTCAGGGTCTCCGCGGAGCGAGAGGCCTCAAAGAAACTTTCATCGGAGCTTGGGATCAAAACCCCATCGATCCGGCAGCTGGCTCGCAACCTCTCAGGGGGTAATCAGCAAAAACTGGTGTTGGCCAAGTGGCTGTTCCGTGACGCCAAGGTCTTGATGTTCGACGAGCCCACGCGGGGCATAGACGTCGGGGCGAAGTACGAGATCTACCTTTTGTTGTGGGAGCTCCTGGCTGAGGACAAGGGGATCCTGCTCGTCTCTTCCGACCTCAACGAGCTGATGGGGATATGCCATCGCATCATCGTCTTTTCCAACGGGCGGATCACAGGCGACCTGAAGCGAGAGGAGTTCAGTCAGGAGCGTATTTTGGAGTGCGCGTATAAGGAGTACATAGGGTAGACGGGTGAGGTTGATGAGAAAAAAATTTATCTATTTTCTGCTGAATGAAGCTGGAATCGGGCTTATCCTTGCGGCACTCTGTATAGGGTTCTCCATCTTTGTGCCTAACTTTGCCTCCCTCCACAACGTGACAAATATTTTTACTCAGATCAGCATCAACACGGTGATAGCGGTGGGCATGACCTTTGTGATCCTCTTGGGGGGCATCGACCTTTCCGTCGGCTCTGTCCTGTCCCTTTGTACAATAGTGGCGGGGCTCTTTATGACAAAAGAGGGCGTTCCCCTCCCCGTCGCAATTTCAGGGGCCATCGTGTTGAGTCTGCTCGCCGGCATGGTCTGCGGGCTCTTCAACGGCTGGGTCTCGGAGACGTGGAAGATCCATGCGTTCGTCGTCACCCTCGGGATGCTGAACATAGCGCGCGGCGTGGCCTTGCAGGTCAGCGGATCCCGCACCATATTCTCCTTCCCGAAAGCCTTCAACGAGGTGGGGACTCTCACATTTGGCGGGGTGCCTCTCATCTTTATTGTGGCAGTCACGTTGGTGCTCATAGGGCAGTTTGTGCTGAACAAGACTGTTTTCGGCCGCCTTATTTACGCTATCGGAAACAACGAGGAGGCCGTCCGGCTCTCAGGTCACAACACCAAGCGCTATAAGGTATCCGCCTACGTCATCTGCGGGGCGATGGTGGGCATAGCCGCTATCCTGTACATGCTGCGGCTCAATATCGCCAGCCCGATATTGGGGGTGGGCTTTGAGCTTTCCGCCATAGCCGCTGTCGTTATAGGAGGCACCAGCATGGCAGGGGGCAAGGGCTCCTTGATTGGAACCTTCATCGGCGCCGGGATCATGGGGGTGCTGAACAACGGGCTGCTGCTCATCGGGCTCAGTGATTTTATCAGGCAAATAGTGACGGGCGGGATCATCGTCGTTGCTGTGGTTTTGGACACGTATCGAGTCAAATTCTCCCACATGCTCCTGAAATAAGCAGCAGGGCTGTGGGCTATGTGCGTATTACGGGGCTGTGTGAGCTTTGCACAGTCCCGTTTTTTTGGGTGTGCCCGGTAGGCGTTGCAGGTCCCCCGGTTAATGAACGGCTGGGGGACCTAATCAGAGCTTTTCCCCTGTTTTTGCGGGCAGCTTAGCAGTTTATTGGGCCTCAGGCCCGTACCTTTCCCACTGTGGCCGCGTAGACGGGCATCAGGTCCTCATCGCGGAGCCCCAGGAGCTGCGTCAGGAGGTGGTCATAGAAAGCCCCGATCTCACAGACTCCGCAAGCTATGGGCAGCGCCGCCAGACAGAGGTTCTGGCAGATGTGCCCGGCGTCCAGGTGAAAATAGCGGTAGGCGCGGGCCTTGTAGCGCCAGACGATGCGATACAGGTCAACCGCCCAGATGAACGAGACCGCAGCGCGGGCCGCGAACTCCTGACCGTAGAAGGCCTCGACCAGCTCCTGAGAGAGGTCACGGGGCGCGTCAAGCTCCTGAAGTGTGTGATCCAGCGCCAGAAAGCGATAGAGCCCGGGCTGGAGACCTTCAACGGCCCGAAGCACTAGGTAGGTCTCAAAAGGGTGCCGTCCGCCTGCCGCCGGGACGGTGCGCCAAGTGCGTAGCCCCCCGCCCTCCTCCGTCGTCTTACGCACTCCCTGACTGGCCCACAGGAGCCAGGAGAGCTCTTCCAAGGAGAGGGGCTCGGGGGAATAGGTTCGTACGGAGCGGCGGGCCTCAATGGCAGCACGCAGGTCCATGGGCGGGACCTGAAAGGCCTCCGGGCGCGGGAGTGGGAGCGTCCTCTTCCCCGGCTCAGCAGGGCGCTGCGCCGGAGGCCGGGGAAGCCCCTTTTCCTGATCGGAGGGTTCCGTCATGTTCTCATAACAGGTGGCGCGCATGAAGACGCGGCCGGGGTCCTGGTTCATTGTAAGTCTCCTTTCCTTTTCCGATTAGCTTTCTTTAGTTTTTTTCCGGTTTCTCCCCGAAGGGCTGACCCTCCGGGGAGAGCTATTGGGTGTCATAGATGATCGTCAAACCAGTCCAGGATGGCGCGCAGGCGCGCCAGGCGGTTGCGCGGTTTGCCCGATCGGCTGAGCTCGTGGTTCTCTCCTTTAAAGACGCACAAGCGCGACTCCACCCCCAGAACCTTGAGGGCGGTGAACATCTGGAAGGCCTGGTTCAGCTCGCACCGGAAGTCCTCGGTGGAGTGGATGAAGAGGATGGGCGTCCTCACCCGGTCCACGTGCTTCAGGGGCGACTCCTTCCAGAGGTGCTCCATGCCGAGCCAGGGCGTGCCGAGATGCTGGTCCTCCACGTAGTAGTACCCGATGTCGCAGCCCCCGAACTTGGAGACCCAGTTGCTGATGCTGCGCTGCGAGACCGCGGCCTTGAACCGGTCCGTCTGAGTGACTATCCAGTTGGTCATGTAGCCCCCATATGAGCCGCCCGTCACCCCCAGCCGGTCGGGGTCGATGAAGGTCAGGTTCTTGAGGCACCAGTCGGTGAAGGCCATCAGATCCTGATAGTCGTCCCTACCGTAAGCGCCTCGGATGTCAGAGAAGGCGCTGCCCCGCCCGTCCCCTCCTCTGGGGTTGCAGTAGAGTACCGCGTAACCGCGCGCCGCCCAGCACTGCATCTCATGATGGTAGACGTCGCCGAACGAGGCCTTGGGACCGCCGTGGATGTGCAGGATGGCTGGATATTTCTTTCCCTCCCGGTATCCGACGGGGCGCATGTACCAGCCGTCCAGCTTCAACCCTTCCCCGTTGTCCACCCGGACGTGGATGGGCTGGGAGAGGGTCAGAGTCTCGAACAGGGGCCGGTTGAACTGGGTGAGCCGCCGCTCCTGACCCCCTTCAAGCAAGTAGAGCTCAGGCAGGAAGAGCCCTTCGCTCGCAACATAGACGGCGCGGTTCTTGCCGACTGAGTAGTCCACGACGGCAGAGACGGAGGTCGTGAGCTGCTTCAGAAGCCCGTCGGGCCTCAGTGCGCAGAGGCGGCCCTTGAAGCCGTCGGTCGAGCAGCAGAGGAGCCCTGCTCTGCAGGGGAAGAAGGCCCCTCCCAGTTCGGAACAACCGTAGTGGCTGTCGCATACGATCGCGTTGGTCAGGCTGGAGTCAAGCCTGGGGCTGAGAGAGGTCAGGGTGCCGTCCTCCAGCAGGTAGAACAAGGGGTTCTGGTTTGCTCCGGTCATCCTTCGATCCGTGGCGGTGACGACGACTTTTTTTCCATCCCTGTCCCAGACGGCATGTTTGAAGGTGAAGGAGAGCCCTTCGGAGAGGTTTTTGAGGGAACCGGAGGCGAGGTCCAGTTCGTAGACGTTGTTATCCAGAGGTTTGAGGCCCTGATACGACGAAGCGACGAGCAGAGCCCGGGTCCTGTCCTCGCTGAGGGTGACCCGCGTCGTATCCATGAGGGGCGGCGTCAGGCGCCGGAACTCCCCCGTGTTCAGGTCGTAGACTCCAAGGCCCACCCGGGCCTGTCCGGTGTAGCCCTTGCCGTTGGCCATGAAGGGGATCTGCTCAAAGATCATGAGGTCAGCTCCGTCCGGGTCCTCCGGCTCGGGGCTGAAGACTGCCGTGATGAGGAAGCGGGAGTCGTCCAGGGCCTCAATGGCAGAGACCTCGTAAGCGAGCGTGAAGAGGGTCTCCCTCTCGCCTCCGAAGAGGTTGATGGAGCAGAAGATGGTGGAGCCGGGCTTTGCGTCGGAGCTGCGGGATGCAAAGACGAGCTCCGAGCCGTCGTGCCACCAGCAGTACGCGGACTCGATGCCTCCTGTGGCGAGACGGCGGTTGAGGCCGCTTGTGAGGTCGCAGACCCAGAGGTCCGAGCGGTAGCCGTTTGTGGCCTCGTCCGGCGTGGAGACGCGATAAGCGGCTCGCGCCTCGTCCGGCGAGAGAGAGGGTCGGTTGAGAAAGTGAAAGTTCAGCAGGTCCTTGTGTTCAACAGGGCGATTCATCACAGGTTCCCCCCAGACATCAGATTTGGGCTTTTTGGCACTTGGTGGTCCGATGGTCATCGGCCCGATGGTTTGGCTTGCCCGTTTTTCTCTTGCTTTTCCTATTATAGCGGAACATGGCGAAACGGTCCGAGGGCGTGTGTCGTCCCGGGGTCCGAGGCTCAAGAAACTCAAGAAATTTATTGGTGCCCTTCTCTTTCTTCGGTCGTGACAAAGCGATCCAGCGGCATAAGAACGAGGTCGGCAGAAGGAGTAGCTCAAGCATTTATCAGACAGCTATAAAAAAGCGCACCAGTTTTTATTCCGCATTGCTATTGACAGAGAAGCAAGTTATATAATAAATTCATTTTTATGTGTGTCGTGATATACGGACATTTGCGAACTTTAACTCAAAGAGAGCATCACATAAAGAATGCGTAGCTCTCATCTGGCTTTGTAGAGCTTTATCTCCTTACTTCACAGCTCTGCTGCTCAACAAAACAGAGTGTCATGAGGAGGCACTTGCTAATGAGAAGGAAGTTTTTCAACACCACAAGGGTGATGATAGCTTTTGCCACGCTGCTGATCGCGCTCTCCCCCGCCATGGCGGCGACGAAATACTGGACCGGTGCAGCTGGCGATGGCAGCTGGACTACGCCCGGCAACTGGTCTGATCATGAAGATTTAAGCTCCCCGGCTAGTAAATACCCCGGTGAGGAGGATGTGGTCGACACTGTGGTGTTCGATGACGCCTTGTCCATCACCGTCACCGTGAGCAAAGACATAAAAGCACCAGGCGTTAAAATTAAAGTTAAAGATGACACTGAAGTAACCCTGCGCAAAGATACCACTAGCCCTTACGGTGGCGTAGTGTTTCTGGCCTCAGGCGACCAAACGATCCCATCACTTGCAATAGGGAAGAATGCGACCCTGAGAACGGCCTTCCTACCCCCTCTACAGGACTTCTTTCCGCTCCTCTTGCCGGTGAATTACGCTGATGTTGAGATAGAGCTTGACGAAGGCAGCAGGCTGGAACTAGACGCATCGGTCAATGTCACCCATGAGGGAACCCTCACGATAAACTCTAAGCCGGGCAGCGTGATCTCGGGAGATCAGGGCTTCATTTTTGCCTCAGACGCTACTCTTGTGCTCTCCGGAGACACGATGCTGGAGGGGCCCAATAAAATAATAACCGCACTTCACAAGGGCAAAATCCTGGCCAGCGGGACGGTTACGGTGAATGATCCTAAAGCCTTTACCGACCAATACGGGTTCACATTCGAGGGCCTCAACAACCACCACACAGACATCCTGAAGCTTGGGGTCACTCAGAAGTTGGAGAAATACTTCTATCCAGGAGGCCTAATCACAATAAAAAACGCGACTCTTGACGTGAGCGCAATACCTCATGGCGAGCTCGTCACGACGGGTTCTAACGGGCCGGGTTATAAAACAATAATCATGGATGAGGATAGTCGGCTTCTGTTCAAAATGCCTGACTTACCCACATCTAATCCCTTTGTAACCTTCGGAGGCCTGCTGGTAATAAACAATCCGTCAAAGTTTACCATGGCCTGCGAGAAGCCCTATAAGGACTGGGGGATCACGACTGTTCCCCAAGCATTCACATTGGTCAAAGCGCTCTATAGTTTGCTTTCTAATTTAGAGGCCGCTAGCAGCACCCTTCTCACAGCAGCGGATGCTGCGAAGATAACTTATTTGGCTGGCGGTCAACCTCTCATGGTGGGTACCGCCGTTTCAGACGATCCCACGGTTGCAACGGCGGAGGGCAGGGCCATCAAGCTGACTGCGCTCACGACGCCGCTGGACGTGGACGTGACGCCGAAACCAGGCATAGATGACATTGTGGTCGACATGACAAGCGGCTCTCCCGTTCCTGCTTTCAAAGAGCTCTTAACCGTTACGGCAAGCAAGGATGTTTCGCCGGACGTGAAGTTTAATCCACCACTTCCCGCGGGGATGACACCTGTCTTTATGGGGCTCACACCGGATGGCTCTGGCAACTACGTGACAACGCTGAAAATAAACTTCGGTGTACTCACAGCTAACGGGCCACTATATAGTGGTGATGCGACTGTCTGCTACGACGCTACCATAAAGACATCGCCAATAGCCCCGGTGCCTTTTAAAGTCACCGTAAAAGGCGTCTCAACGGGTGGTGGAGAGACACCGGGTGGAGAGACACCGGGTGGAGAGACGCCGGGTGGAGAGACACCGGGTGGGGAGACGCCGGGTGGAGAGACACCGGGTGGAGAGACGCCGGGTGGAGAGACACCGG
>JAAYOR010000146.1 GCA_012520235.1 Fretibacterium sp. | reverse complement strand
TGGAGGAGAGGGAGGTGGAAGTGATGGACATCATGACGATGCTGTTTGACCAGGAGACTGTGACGAACACTTATATCAACGATGTACTCAGACAGGGCAGAGCTGAGGGCAGAGCTGAAGGCAGAGCTGAGGGCAGAGCTGAAGGCAGAGCTGAAGGCAGAGCTGAGGGCAGAGCTGAGGGCAGAGCTGAAGGCGAGGCCAGGGGCATTGAGCTTGGCGAGGCAAGGGGCAATCTTCAGGGGGCTATAAACACCTGCCGCGATTTTGGTGCTTCACGGGACGAGACGGTGGCTAGGGTAGCCAGGATGTTCGACCTCTCTGAGGCTGACGCCCGTGTTGAGGTCGACCGTTACTGGACACAGGAATAAAAAAATGAGGCTGACCGAACGACGGTCAGCCTCTTGTTTCAACGGTCAGCCCTCTTGCCCGGGTCAGGCTGATTCAGCCTTGGCAGGCCCTTTCGAGTGGAGAGAAAGGCGCTGTCGCGGATGACAAACCGATAGGGCAAAGAGGCCGCTGCGCCGGCGTAGGAGACGTTGATGCGCGGGGTGACGGCGATTCGGTGGTCCGGGGCGTCCTGCCCGGAGCTTGAGATGAAGAGGGGAGGGCCCGTGAGGTCCGAGCCGTTATCGTCCCTGTCGATGTTCAGAGCCATGCAGAGCTTTCCGGGCCCGCTGCAAAGTTTTTTGAGATCGCGCGTTTTGCGGCGAGCCCTCATCACCTCCAGCCCCAGTGTGGGCTCAAGAGCCCGCACCAGCACGGCCTCAGGAGAGTTCGCCTCCGCGGCCCCGGAGACGACGTTGAAGCAGTGATACATGCCGTAGATGAGGTACACGTAAGCACAGCCGCCGGGGCGGAACATCACGGAAGTGCGGGAGCCCGGCCTGGGCTCTTCCAGACCATAGGAGTGGCAGGCTGCGTCCTCCCGCCCCACATAGGCCTCTGTCTCCACGATCACGCCGCCGGCGAGCCCATCGCCCTCGGAGTGGACGAGGGTTTTGCCCAGCAGCTCCCTGGCTACGGTCAGAGCCGGGCGCCGGTAGAAGGCGATCGGGAGAGGGGTCACGGAGCTCCGCCCTCGGTTTTTCTCTGCTCCCCGGCCGGGTTTCTCTGTGGGGTCTGTGGGGTCTGCGGGGGAAAGCGCTCGCGAAGGCGGCGGAACACTCCAGGCGGGACGACGTCGTGGACGGAACCACCGAACTGGAAGATGTCGCGGATGACGCTGCTGGAGATATAGGAGTATTGAGGGTCGGTGACGATGAAAAAAGTCTCGATCTCCGGGGCCAGCTGACGGTTCATCAGGGCCATCTGGAACTCGTACTCAAAGTCCGACATGGCGCGAAGCCCCCGGATGATGACCCGCGACTCTTCGCAGCGCAGGTAGTCCACCAAAAGCCCCTGGAAGTGCCCTACTGTTACGTTCGGCAGATAGCTCAGGGCCTCCCGGGCCATGGAGCAGCGCTCGTCAACGCTGAAGGTGGAGCGTTTCTGAGAGTTGACCAGAACGCTCACCCGCACCTCGTCAAAGATGGAGGCGGCACGTTCTGCGATATAAATGTGCCCGTTGGTGATAGGGTCAAAAGATCCCGGGTAGATGGCTTTCACAGCGCGTTTCATTCGTCTTCCTCCTTCGCCTGAACGGGGGATGTGGAAAGGTTTAGAAAGGTCAGCGTGGTTTCGCCATAAGTCCGGCGGTCCGAGACTTGCCATGGGGGCGGTGTCTTCAAAGGTTCCCGCGTCGCGTGTTCCAGGATCATCAGGCCCTCAGGCTTCAGGAGCGCAGAGAGCGTCTTGAGCTTCAGGAGCGAGGCGCCCCAGTTTCCCAGGTAGGGCGGGTCTGCAAAGATGATGTCAAAGGACGCGCCTTTCGCTGCCAAAAGCCTCAGGGCGCGTCGGAGCTCCAGCCCCAGGACGAGGGAGTCGAGCCCCGGAGGGAGGGAGCGCTTTATGGCCTCTGCACGGTCCCTCAGGACCTCAACCCAGACGACAGGCTCCGCGCCGCGGCGCGCTGCCTCCAGCCCCACTCGCCCGGTCCCTGCAAAGAGGTCCAGAAAGGAGCGGCCGTCGATGGAGCCCAGGATGTTGAAGAGAGCGGCCAGCACTCGCCCCGAGGTGGGGCGCGCCGCCTTCATGCCTCTCCTTCTCCGGCGCCTGTGATGAGGCGGGCTGCCAGGTCTTCCATCGCGCCGCGCACCGCCGGGGTCAGGAAGATCTGAGCCGTTGAGTCGAGTTTTATCAAAGTGTCCCCGATGCGGGGGAGGAGTTTCAGGTAAAAGCGCTGCTCAAACTCGTCGTCTGTGGTGAGGGCCTCCAGCAAAAACTCTCTTTTGCCTCCGGTCCCGGTGTAGTATTTTTTGAAGACCCATCGCGCCATCCCTCTGGCTCCGACAGCGCCCACGAGGGCGGGCAGGAGGTCTTCATTCAAGGGTTGTCCTGTTTTTACGTGCATATCCTGTTCTCCCCAGCACCGTCGAGTGACGGAAAAATGCTTGTCTTTGACGAAGGTGAGCCGGTAGAGGTCCTTGCCCTGCTCCAGCCACCTGCGCTCGTACTTGGTCGTGATGGCGCGGGAGGGATTGAGCTCAAAGGACCGTAGCTCAAGCGCCTCGTGAGCACCGAGCAGACGGCGGACCTCGTCCGCGTACCATTCTTCGTCCGTCAGGAGCTCAAAGGTCCCGCCCATCTTCAGCACGGCGGCCAGGTCGTCGCTGAACTCCCGGGCTGTGACCCGTCGATGGGCGTGGCGCTTCTTGGGCCAGGGGCAGGGGAAGTTCATATAAACCCTGTCCAGAGCCTCGTCAGCAAAGAGCTCCTTCATCATGTAACGGGCGTCCGTGCGGATGAGGCGCAGGTTGTTCAGGCCTCTGGCGCGTTTGGCGCAGCGCAGAAGACAGCCTTGCGAGACCTCCATGCCGAAGAGCAAGAGCCCGGGTTGGCTGGCTGCATGGTGCACCGTGTACTCCCCGTTGCCGAACCCAATCTCCAGCTCCGTGCGTTCAAAGCCGGCCCCAGGGGGGCTTACCTCGGAGGGGTTTAGAGGGAGGCGTAAGGCGCGGGGGAGGAGGACTGAGCCCCAAGGTTGGGGTTGTGATTGGGAGAAAGGGGTCAAAAGGTCCATTGGAAGTCTGGAAGGCCCTCAGCCAGGATTCGCTTTTTGACGTCATTCATGATGAATTCAAGCGTCTCCTGATCTCTCCCCTCGCATCGGGTCGTGATGACCGGCTGCGTGTTTGAGGCGCGGATCAGACCCCAGCCGTTGGGGTAGGAGATGCGTACCCCGTCGTTCGTCAGGCATTCATAATCCTCCAGCGCTTTTTCCGTGATGCGCTGCACGAGTTCGAACTTCTCTGCGTCGGGGCAGGGGACCCGGATCTCCTCCGTGGCCGGGTAGAGGGGGATGCGGCTCATCAGAGTGGAGAGCGTCTCGCCCGTCTGGGAGAGGATGCGCAGAAGTCGCGCTGCGGCGTAGAAGGGGTCGTCAAAACCATAGTACTCGTCGGCAAAGAACAGGTGTCCTGACAGTTCCCCTGCGAATGGAGCGTTGAGCTCCTTCATCTTGGCCTTGATCACCGAGTGCCCGGACTTCCAGAAGACCAGGCGCCCGCCCAATCGCTCTACCTCTTCCGTGAGGGCCATTGAGCACTTGGGTTCGATGATGGCCGGGGCGCCGGGATGGTTTTTCAAAACCTCACCCCAATAGAGGGCCATCAGACGGTCGCCAAAGATAACCTCACCCTTCTCGTCCACGACGCCCAGACGGTCGGTATCCCCGTCGAAGGCAAAGCCGACGTCGGCGTCTGTCTCCCGCACCTTGGCGATCAGGTCCTGGAGGTTCTCCCGTTTCTGAGGGTCCGGATGGTGGTTGGGAAAATGTCCGTCAGGCTCGGCGAAGAGGGAGACGCATTCGACCCCCAGAGAGGTGAAGAAGCGGCCCATCGTCGGCCCTGCGGTCCCGTTCCCGGCGTCGCACACGATCCGAAACGGCCGGGCGAACCGTTGGAACCTGGAGTGCAGCATCTTGAGGTAGTCGTCCGTGAGGTCCATGCTGCTGAGTTCTCCGGACCCTGAGGCAAAGGCGCCCTTCTCGGCGATCGCTCGGATGGCCTGGACGTCGTCGCCCCAGAGGGTGATCTTGCCAAAGGCCAGCTTCAGACCGTTCATCTCCGACGGGTTGTGGCTTCCGGTCACCATGACGGCGCCGTTCAGGTCCAGGTGAAACAGGCTCCAGTAGAGCAGGGGGGTGGTGCAAAAGCCGATGTCAATGACATCCACACCTGTTGAGAGGAGCCCTTTGACGACCGCCGAGCGGATCCGGTCCGTGGAGAGCCGCGCGTCGCCCCCTATGGAGACACGACGCACGTCCCGCTCCAGCAGCCAGGTCCCATAGCTTTTCCCAATCGTCTCCACCACTTCATCCGTCAGGTCGCGGTCCGCGTGCCCTCTTATGTCATACTCCCTGAAAATTTCCGATGGTATGCTCATGGCAGCCTCCGTGTATTATGTTGGTGGTGCTGAAATTGTAACGCACACCTTAGTTTTAAGACAAGGCCGGGTCAGGAGGTTTTCAGGACCTCCTTGAGGACGTTCATCCCGCGGCGCACCAGCTCCTCCTGGGCCTGAGAGCCCATGTGCCCGATGCGGAAGACCTTGTCAGCCAGGCAGCCGTAGTTGCCCCCCACGACCATGCCATGGGCGCGCAGGGCTGAGTCGAGCTCCTTCCAGGCCCATTGAGAGGGCACTTTAAAAGCTGTGACGGTGGGGGAGCAGATGTCCTCGGAGAGGGGGAAGAGCTCCAGCCCCATCTCCAATCCCATGCTGCGGCACAGCTGCGCCGCACGAGCGTGCCTGGCGTAGACGTTCTCAAACCCTTCCTCCATCAGGGATGTCAGAGCCAGATGGAGCGCCTGCATGCTTTGCCAGTCGTGGGTGTAGGGCATGTAGGGGGTTTCGGGCACGTCGCGCCAGGGGAGGTACGCCTCGTAACCGCTGTAATTGACCTCGGCAAAGACCTGCCAGGCTGCGGGGGACAGGGTTGAGATGGAGAGGGAGGGGGGGAGGGAGAGAACTTTCTGGCTGCCCAGGAGGCCGATGTCGATGTGACAAGAGTCCACGTTGATGGGGGTCCCCGCGCCGCTCGCGACAAAGTCGACGAGGAACAGGGCTCCTACCTCGCGAGCGATCTCCCCAAGCTCCTTCAGAGGGGTGAGGGTGCCGCTCGGGGTCTCACAGTGGACCGCCGTGATGAGCTTGGGACGGAAACGCAGCGCGGCCTCCCTGACCTTTTCCGGGTCGGGGAGAGAGTCGAACGGAGCGGCTACGGTCTCAGCGACGGCTCCGATAGAGCGCGCCATGTCCGCAAAACCCTCGCCGAAGAGGCCGGAGGCCACGGCCAGGAGTTTCTCGCCCGGCTTGAGCGCGTTCTTGAGCCCTCCCCAGAGGATGGACATGGCCTCGCCGGCCGTGATGACGACATCGTTCTTCGTCCCGAGAAGCTTTTGCAGGAGGGCCTGGTTCTGGGCGTAGAGCTCAAAGAAATCGGGCTCCAGGTCGGAGCTGCCAAAGTCGGTCAGCCACGCCTCCCGAATTTTTTGAGGGACGGATACGGGCCCGGGCACCAGGCCGATAGGGTAGGTTTTCATGAGTTTTCTATTCTCCTTCTTAATTTTCCATTATTTTTTTGTTACATATCCACCAAGTAACGGAGCTTCCCCCAGGGAATTCCGAAAGAAGCCCTATGCCTCAAAAAGCATATCACACAGCATGCCTCCCTTGAAAACCGCATTATCACATAATCCTCAGGACCGAAGGGATACGGACTCCAAAAAGAAACCTTGCAGGCTGTAAAACCGGGCGGCGTAAAAATTCGTTTCTACAGTAAAATTGAATGAGTTCAGCAGCAATGCAGAGAGAAAGGGACTCTGCAGGCAGGATGAGTGTGCTTACCGGGCCCGTGCGATAGCACGACTGGCCCTGAGGGGAAGGGGGGGATCGGGATAGATCGTCGTGATTTTGCCGAGTCGGTGAAGCGCCTGAAAAAGGAGCTGTACGGGGAGTACGGCCCGTTCTACTATGTGCCCATGGCCGAATCCCGCTCCGTGCAGCTGCCCGTCACCGTGGGGTGCCGCTACGGCAGCTGTCTGTTCTGCGACCTGAACCAGGGGATGGCTTATCGGGAGCTTTCGCTGGATGAGATCTCCCGGAACGTGGAGTGGCTGCGCTTCATCCACCAGCGCGACCGGAGGCCCGTTCAGCGTTTCCTCCTGGCCGGCGGTAATCCGTTTTCACTGCCGTCCGAGAAGTTGCTGCGCATCTCCGAGCTTCTTCGTAATGCCTTCCCTGAGTGCGAGTACCTCTCCTGTTTCTCTCGTGCGGATGATGTCCTGGCGAAGTCGGAAGAAGAGCTGCACGAGCTTCGTATGGCCGGGTTCGATCGTCTCTGTTTGGGGATCGAGTCCGGGTCGGACCGGGTGCTGCGACTTCAGCGTAAGGGGGTTGGGCGCTCGGAGAACGCCGCGGCCATGAGCGCGCTTGACGCTGCGGGGATGAGCTACAGTGTCTACATCATGCTGGGGCTGGGCGGTCGGGAGCTCTCCGAAGAACACATCAATGAGACAGCCAGCCTCCTGAACGGCGCGCATCCTTTTGAGCTCACGGTGGTGACGCTGGTCCTGTTCAAGGGGGCCGATCTGGTGAAGCTGGTGCGCGAGGGGAAGTTCAAGAGGTTGCGGCCCATGGAGTCCCTTGAGGAGGGTCGGCGCCTCCTGTCCCTTCTGAGGATCCCGACCGTCTACGATGGGACTCATAAGACCAACGCTTATCCGGTCAAAGGACACTTGCCCACTCACAGAGAGCACCTGCTGCGTCGGCTGGACGAGGCCATCAGGCGTCTCTCCGAGGGAGGCCTGGAGCGGCGCGAGGCGAGGCGCTGGAGGAATTGGTTTTCGGAGTGAGGCTCTTGTAGAACACAAAAAAAGGAACCGCAAACCACGCGAAAGACACAAAAAAGAACAGTTCAAAGTTATCAAGTTTATAAAGTTCAAATTAAGGGCTGAAACATTTTTGAACTTTGAACTTTGAACTTCATTTATGGGGGAAGCAGAGGCTGAGCAGGTCGACGGCTCTGTCGTAGTCGCTCTCGCTCACGCCCTCGGAGAGCGCGGCTTCCTTGAGGGAGAGGTTTTGGGCATGAGCTTTTTTGGCTATGGCGGCGGCCTTATCGTAGCCGATGAGCGGGGTCAGGGCCGTCACGTTCATCAGAGAGCGGGAGGCGTAGGAGGCGAGACGGGCTTCGTCCGCCATGATGCCGCGGGCGCAGCGCTCTTCAAAGGAGCGCATGGCGTCCGTCAGGAGCCGGCAGGATTGGAGGAAGTTATGGATGATGACGGGCATGTAGACGTTCAACTCAAAATGCCCCTGCCCCGCACAGAATCCGACCGTGACGTCGTTGCCGAGCACCTGGGCCGCGACCATTGAGACGGCCTCGCACTGAGTGGGGTTGACCTTTCCGGGCATGATGGAACTGCCGGGCTCGTTCTCCGGCAGGAGGAGCTCTCCCAGGCCGCACCTGGGTCCAGAGGCGAGAACGCGCACGTCGTTGACGATCTTCAGGAGGTCCATCGCAAGGGTCCGAAGCGCTCCGTGGACAAAGGCAAGCTCGTTTTTCCCGCTGAGAGCCTGAAATTTATTGTGGGCCGGTTGGAGCGAGAGGCCCGTCAGGCGCGTAAGCTCCCGGCACATCAGCTCGTCAAAGCCTTTGGGAGCGTTGAGGCCCGTCCCTACAGCTGTGCCGCCCAAGGCCAGGTAGCTCAGGAAGGGGGCGGAGGCGCGGAGCATCTCCTGGTCGCGCTCAAGCAGGGCGACCCATCCGCTCATCTCCTGTCCCAGCGTGAGGGGGGTGGCGTCCTGGAGGTGGGTCCGTCCCGTCTTGACGAGGTCCATAAACGAGTTCGCCTTTCGGTCGAGCGTCGCTCTCAGGGTTTCCAGGGCGGGCATGAGGTCTTGCAGAGCCTCCAGGGCCGCCAGGTGCATTGCGGAGGGGAAGACGTCGTTGGAGCTCTGAGAGCGGTTGACGTGGTCATTGGGGTGGACGCTTCTTTCCTTGCCCAGAATTTCCGAGGCGCGGTTGGCCAGGACCTCGTTGACGTTCATGTTGGTCTGGGTACCGCTGCCGGTCTGCCAGACCGAGAGGACGAAATCCTCGTCAAAACGGCCCTCCAGCACCTCGTCGGCTGCCTGTAGAATTGCGCGTGCTATGGATTGGTCAAGCAGGCCCAGTTCGCTGTTGACGGAAACTGCTGCGCGCTTGATTCGGATGAGCGCCCTATGGAGCTCTCGCGGCATTTTCTCTGTGCCGATGGGAAAGTTCTCCAGGCTCCTGACCGTTTGTGCGCCGTAACGACGCCCGGCCGGGACCCGCACCTCTCCCAGGCTGTCCTTCTCCAGTCGGTATTGCATGGTGAGCCTCCTGCCTGATTTTTGATAAGGCGTCACCGCCTCATTTTCCTGTTAGTATATACTTTTTAAGGGAAACAAGGGAGGGATGCGAGCTGATCGATATCAAGGGGCTTCGCCTGGCTTTTGGGGATAAGGTTCTTTTTGAATCGCTGGATTGGCGGATCCCCGACCGTTGCCGCGTGGGGCTGGTGGGGCCCAACGGCGCTGGCAAGACGACGCTTTTGCGCGTCTTGATGGGCGAGACGGAGTTTGACGCCGGGGCGATCGAGCGTTCCCGAAACCTGACGGTGGGGTATCTGCCTCAGGACCTGGTGGAGCTCTCTCCCGTACCGGCCATGGAGCTCTTGAAGGCGAAGGTGGGGCTGGCTGATCTCGAACGGCGTCTGAGGGAGGTGGAAGCCAAGCTGGCACGCTCCGACCCTCATTCGGGGGCTCTGCCTGCTCTGTTGGATGAACACGCGCGGTTGGAGCGCCTGTTTGAGCATCTGGGCGGCTTCGGATTTGAAGCCCAGGCTCTGAAGGTAATGGCGGGGCTGGGCTTTGCCCCTGAGGATGCCGAACGCAATTGTGCGGAGTTCTCAGGGGGCTGGAAGATGCGCCTGACCATCGCCGCGCTTTTGCTGTCCCGTCCGGACGTGCTGCTGCTGGACGAGCCCACCAACCATCTCGACACGGAGAGCATGGAATGGTTGGAGGGCTGGCTGAGAGGGCACCCAGGAGCCATCGTGGTCGTGTCGCACGACAGACGTTTTCTTGAGAACATGACGGAGCAGACGGCTGAACTGGAGCGTGGGCGCCTGACGCTTTATCCCTTTTCTTACGAACGTTACCTGGTGGAGAAGGAGACAGGACAGGCCCTTCTGGAAAAACGGGTGGAGGAACAGAAAAAACGCGTCTCCGAGATCGAGCGGTTTGTCGAGCGCTTTCGCTATAAATCCTCAAAGGCAGCTCAGGTTCAGAGCCGTGTCCGGATGCTGGAAAAGATGAAGACCCTGGAGCTGGACGGTCCGACCCGGACGGTGCGTCTGCGCATCCCGGAGGCGCCGAACAGTGGCTGGGAGGTCTTGAAAGTTCAGGACCTTGCCAAGGTTTATGGTGAGAAAAAAGTCTTTGACGGGGTGGATTTTACGATCACACGAGGGGAGCGGGTTGCCTTGGTGGGGGTGAACGGAGCGGGTAAATCCACCCTGATGCGTCTGATTAGCGAGACGGAAGCGCCCACCTCCGGTTCGGTTCGCATGGGCCATAACGTCTGTCCCGCCTTCTATTCTCAGGAGAGCTCCCTCAATCTGGA
>JAAYOR010000015.1 GCA_012520235.1 Fretibacterium sp. | reverse complement strand
TTAAGTTTGCAGCAATAAATCAAGGAGGTGGAATTCAACAATGTCTATTGTTGAGCTCACGAAGGAAAATTGTGACGCCGAAGTGAAACAGGCTGAAGGTCTGGTGGTTGTGGATTTCTGGGGTCCTCAGTGCGGTCCCTGCATGGCTCTGATGCCAGCCTATACGGAGATAGCCGAGAAGTACAAGGATAAGGCGAAGTTCTGCAAGGTTGACACGTCCTGCAACAGACGCGTGGCTATCAACTTCAGGGTAATGAGCCTGCCCACGATCCTCTTCTGGAAGGACGGCGCAGAGGTTGCCCGTTTGGGAGGTGATGACGCTACTGCCGAGAACATCACAGCCAAGGTCGAGTCCCTGATCGCCTAAGAATCTTCACAATTCGGAAAGGAACAATCGGAAAGGAGGAGGAAACATTTTGAGATTGGAGCTACACAGACTTTTTGTCAAGGATCTGAAGTTTGGAGACAAGACGGGATTTGCCAATGGAACCCTTACGATCAACAAAAAGGAACTTCTGAACCTGATCTCGGAAGATCCACTGCTGGGTAAGAACCTGGATGTGGACTTGGCGATTCCCGGCGACAGCACCCGCATCATGCCGGTCAAGGACGTCATTGAGCCCCGTTGGAAGATCGAGGGTAAAGGACAGGTGTTCCCCGGCACGCTGAGCGACGTCGAGACCGTGGGAGAGGGCAAGACCCTTGTGCTCACCGGCGCAGCCGTCCTCACCACCGGCACGCTGGTCCGTTTCCAGGAGGGTATTATCGACATGTCCGGCCCCGGCGCGGACTACACCCCCTACTCCAAAACCTGCAACATCGCCCTTGTGCTTGAGCCCGCTGACCCAGAAATGGACAAGCACGACTACGAGAAGGCCTGCCGCATAGCCGGACTGAAGGCTGCTGCCTACCTGGCTCAATGCTGCGCGGAGGTCCCGGCGGAGAAAGTTGACGTCTTTGAGCACGCCAACATCCGGGAGGCCATGGGGGCCCATCCGGGCCTTCCTAAGGTGGGGTACCTTTACATGCTTCAGACCCAGGGCCTGTTGCACGACACCTACCTCTACGGCGTGGACGTCAAGCAGATCCTGCCCACCATCCTCTCGCCCCTTGAGGTGATGGACGGCGCTATTGTCTCGGGCAACTGCGTCTCCGCCTGCGACAAGAACAGCTCTTACGTGCATCTGAACAATCCTATCATCGCCAACATGATGAAGCGCCACGGTCAGGACTTCAACTTCGTCACCTGCATCATCACGAACGAGAACGTCACCCTGGCCGACAAGCGCCGCAGCTCCAGCTACGCCACCAAGCTGGCGGCCATGCTGGGCCTGGACGGCGTCATCATCTCAGAGGAAGGCTTCGGCAACCCGGACGCCGACTTAGTGATGAACTGCCAGAAGGCGGAGAAGCAGGGCATCAAGACAGCGCTCCTGACCGACGAGTACGCCGGACAGGACGGAGCAAGCCAGTCCCTGGCTGACTCTTGCGTCGAAGGCGACGCCTGCGTGACGGCGGGCAACGCCAATGAAGTCATCCACCTGCCCCCGATGGAGAAGGTCATCGGCTACCCTGAGGAGGCCAACGTCATCGCCGGCGGTTGGGAGGGTTCCCTCGCCGAGGACGGAAGCATCACGGTGGAGCTGCAGGCCATCACCGGTGCGACCAGCGAGCTGGGCTATACGAAGCTGGGCGCTTACACCATCTAAGGCATATTCTTCTGCTCTTACGCTCCTGACGCTTTTCGTCACGGAGAAAGGCATTTTTCAGGTAACCGATCATCCAAGGGCTTTTAACGACTGTGAAGCCCTTACAAAACCAAGAAAGGAAGGTGTCAAACATGGGAAAACTGGCTGGTAAGAAGCTGTTGCTTCTCGGCGAGCGCGATGGCGTTCCCGGACCCGCTATGGAAGCATGTTTGAAAGACAGCGGCGCTGAAATCCTCTTTTCGGCGACCGAGTGCTTTGTCTGAACCGCCGCAGGAGCGATGGACCTGCAGAATCAGCAGCGCGTCAAGGACGCAGCTGACAAGTTCGGAACCGATTGCATCGTGGTGCTTGGTTCCTCCGACGCTGAGGGCGCGGAGATCTATGCCGAGACTGTGAGCAACGGTGATCCGACCTATGCAGGGCCCCTCGCCGGAGTCCCGTTGGGGCTCCCCGTATACCACATTTTTGATGAGATCATCCGTAGCGAGTGCGATCCCGCCGCCTGGGAAGAGCAGATCAGCATGATGGAGATGGTACTCGATCCCGAAAGCCTGGCTGCTGCCGTCAAGGGAATTCGTGACGAGTTCAGTCAAGGTTCGCTTGACTAGGTACTTTGTACTGCTTATCTGACTAAGAAAGGTGGGATCAAATTGGCATTTCGTGTAGTCCATTACATCAACCAGTTCTACGCAGGCATCGGCGGCGAAGAGAAGGCCGATCACCAACCCGAAATTCGCGAAGGGGTTGTGGGCCCCGGAGCAGCCTTTAAGGGAGCCTTCAAAGCCGACGCGGAGATCGTCGCCACCGTCATCTGCGGCGACTCCTATTTTGCCTCCAACCTGGAAGAAGCCACGGCGAAGATCATCGACCTGATCAAGCCGTTTAAGCCTGATGCCTTTGTGGCAGGTCCCGCGTTCAACGCGGGGCGTTACGGGACGGCCTGCGGCGCTATTTGTGAGGCTGTCAGCAAGCAGCTTGGCATCCCCGTCGTCAGCGGCATGTATCCCGAGAACCCGGGCGTGGACATGTTCAAGAAGAGCCACTACATCATTGAGACCCCCGACAGCGCGGCCGGCATGAGAAAGGCCGTCCCCGCCATGGCGGCTCTCCTGATGAAGCTCCTCAAGAAAGAGCCCCTCGGCAAGCCCGAGGAGGAAGGCTACATAGAGCGCGGGATCCGCAAGAACAAGTTTTATGACAAGCTTGCTGCGGAGCGTTGCGTCGACATGTTCGTGGCCAAACTGAAGGGCCTTCCCTTTGAGACGGAGTATAAGATGCCCGTCTTCGACCGTGTGCTACCTCAGCCTGCGGTCAAGGACATGAAGAACGCCGTCATCGCCATCGTCACCTCCGGTGGCATCGTCCCGAAGGGCAACCCCGATCGCATTGAGGCCTCCAGCGCCAGCAAGTACGGTGAATACGACATCACGGGCGTCGATGACCTCTCATCAGACGGTTACCGCACGGCCCACGGCGGCTATGACGCCACCTACGCGGACGAGGACTCCGACAGAGTCATCCCCGTGGACGTTCTCCGCGACATGGAGAAGGAAGGCGTCATCAAGAAGCTGCATAACAAGTTCTACTCCACTGTGGGCAACGGCACAGCCGTCGCCAGCTCCGCGCGTTTCGGGGCTGAGATCGCGGACAAATTGGTGGCCGACGGCGTCACCGCGGTCATCCTCACCTCGACCTGAGGAACTTGTACTCGATGCGGTGCATCGATGCTGAAAGAAATCGAGCGCAAGCTTCCCGTGGTCCACATGTGCACGATCGTCCCCATCTCCCTCACCGTCGGCGCCAACCGGATCGTCCCCACCATCGCCATCCCTCACCCCCTTGGAGATCCTACCCGGACGCGTGAGGAGGAGAAAGCGCTTCGTCGTTCGCTCACGGAGAAAGCTCTGGAGGCTCTCCAGACCGAGATCACCGAGCAGACTGTTTTTGAGATGAAATAAGCGCGGACGGTTCTTTCTGTTACCATCGCAAGGCCCAGGCGCGTCCTGGGCCTTGCGAATATCAAAAACCCCAGGCGTTTCAAAGCGTTCTCTGCGTTGTCCCTACATCCCTGAAAAAAATTAGATTTTACAATCTCTCCCCAAAGAAAAACTCAAGGAGGACTGTACATGTCCAGAGTCGGTATCAAAGGTTACGCCTATTGTCTGAACCACATGCCGGAAACAGGAATGTACTACGGCACCACACCCTACCACGCCCGCCGGGAGGGCAAAGAGAAGGAGTTTATCGAAAACCTGCCCAAGCATATCCAGACCTACGAGCAGGCTATGCAATATGCGCCCAACCAGGCCTACATCGGAGGCCTGACCTACGAGGAGTTCGAGGCTGCAGCTACCCCATGGACCGAAAACCTCATCAAGGATGCCAGCCGCTACGGCAAGTTCGGCGAGATCATGCCGGAGGATGAGTTCATCGGCCTCATGTCGGCCTGCGACGAGTTTGAGCTGATTTGGCTGGAAGAGGGCTTTGCCAAGGCCATCAGCGAGAAGCTGGCGAAGAATCCCGTCATGACCGAGAACATCGTCAAGCGGGTGGTCCGTCCTAAGAACATGAAGGACCTCGCCACCATTGAGACCGAGGTCAACGAGCGCGAAGGGGAGTTTCTGCGCTTCGGAGGAAAGGTCGTGGGCTGTGTCCGCAGCGGGCATGCGATCGACGACTGTCTCTTTGCCCATGTCCTGATGGAGAACCTGGCCAACAAGGCCTCAGGCACCCTCTCCCTGCTCCACCTCATCAAGAACACCGGGATCGACCCGGCGGACATCGATTTCGTCATTGAGTGCTCCGAGGAGGGCGCGGGCGATATGAACCAGAGGGCCGGCGGCAACTTCGCCAAGGCCGAAGCCGAGATGGCAGGCTTAGTCAACGCTTCGGGCTGCGACATCCGATGTTTTTGCGCCGGTCCCGTCAACGCCATGATCGCAGCGGCCTCCCAGGTGGCAGCTGGCGCACGCAAGAACTGCGTGGTCGTGGCCGGTGGCTCCGTGCCAAAGCTCTTCATGAACGGCCGCGACCACGTCAAAAAAGGAGTTCTGGCCCTTGAGGACTGCATGGCCAGTTTTGCCGTCCTCCTGACGCCGGACGACGGGCAGAACCCCGTCATGCGTCTGGACACGCTGGGCAAGCACACCGTCGGCTGCGGCGCGGCTCCCCAGGCTGTCACCAACGCCCTTACCTATGAGCCGCTTGAGGCGGTTGGTCTGACCTTTGCCGACGTGGACCGCTTCGCCGCCGAGCTGCACATCCCCGAGATCACGCTACCGGCCGGGGCGGGCAACGTGCCTGAAGCCAGCATCAAGATGATCGCAGCCCTCGCCGTCATGAAAAAGGCGATAGAGAGAGGCGAGATGAACGACTTCATCAAGGCGCGCGGGCCCATCGGCTTTGCCCATACGCAGGGGCACATCCCCTCCGGCGTCCCTTTCGTCGGGTTTGCCTGCGAGGGCATCCGAGCGGGCACCATGAAGCGTGTCCTCATCATCGGTAAAGGGAGCCTCTTCCTGGCCCGTCTGACCAACCTCGCCGACGGAGCCTCCTTCTTGATCGAGGACCCAGCCCTGGGCGGCGCCGCCCCCACCGCTGCAGTCAGCAAAGAAGATGTCAAGTCCCTGATTCTGGAGGCGCTCTCTGAAATCGCGGACAAGTTGAACTAAGGAGGCTAGTCATGTCTGACGCAATCAAGAAGTTAGTCGGATCCGCACTGGCCGAGATCATCGATGCGGCAAAAAGCGGCGGCCCCAAGGTGCGCGTCGGTCTGATGGCCGCAGGCAGCGAGCTGGGTCCTGAGGAGCTGGCAAAAGGCGCTCGGATGGCTCAAGAGACCTACGGCAACGTCAAGCCTGTGATGATTGGCCCTCGCATTCCCGGCTTTGAGGATCTGGACTGGATTGAGACCCCCGACAACGAAGCAGATATCTCCTCCGCTCTGGAGACTGCCCTGAAGGACGGCTCCATCGCCGGAGCTGTGGCGCTCCACTTCCCTTTCCCCCTGGGCGTGGCGACCATCGGACGAGTCATGACGCCCGGCAAGGGCAAGCCCATGATCCTGGCCTCCACCACGGGCACTGCCGCCACCAACCGCGGTGAGGCCATGCTCCGCAACGCCATCTATGGGGTAGCGGTCGCCAAAGCCATGGGCATCAAAGAGCCCACGGTCGGTATTCTGAACGTGGACACAGCTCAGCC
The DNA here is from genome assembly GCA_012520235.1 of Fretibacterium sp. Lineage (GTDB taxonomy): Bacteria > Synergistota > Synergistia > Synergistales > Aminobacteriaceae > JAAYOR01. Next base: position 22,691 of record JAAYOR010000015.1, on the reverse strand, counting down.
CGTCTTCCGTGCCCTCACCCGCCTCAAGGAGAAAGGGTACCACCTCACCTTCGGGGCCTCCGTGCGCCAAGACGGTGGTGCGGTCCTGCGCGGCAACGACATCCTGGCCGGAGCCGTGGACGTGTGCGTCACGGACACTCTGACGGGCAACGTCCTGATGAAGATGTTCTCCTCCGCCAACACGGGCGGCTCCTACGAAGCCACGGGCTGGGGCTACGGCCCCTCCTGCGGAGAGGGCTGGAAGGACGTTGTCTCCATCATCTCCCGCGCCTCGGGCGCGCCCGTCATCGCCAACGCCCTCTACTACACCGCAAGCGTCATCGCGAGCGACCTGTCCGATAAGGTGGCTAAGGAGCTGGCCGCTGCCAAGAAGGCCGGTCTTGAAGCGGAGATAGAGGCTCTGACCCCCAAGATGGAGGCAGCTGAGGAGGTCGTCAAAGCTCCCCCTGCGGAGCCAACTGACGATGAGATACCGGGCATTGATGTCCTGGAGGTCGATAATGCGGTCAAGGTGCTCTGGAAAGCAGGCATCTATGCCGAGTCGGCCATGGGCTGCACGGGCCCCGTCATCAAGATGTCGGCCAAGAACATCGCCAAGGCCACGGAGCTCCTGAAGGAGAACGGATACCTGTAAGGGAAGGGAAAGACAACTCCCCATACCTCGTATCTCCTCGCCCCGGCCAAGTTCCTGAAAAGCAAGGCCCCCGATGCGGGGGCCTTTTTTGCGGGGCTTTTAGGAATGAGGCATGAGACCTGCACTGCTGGCTTATGAACTTCACTCAATCTCCTGAGCTCTCCGAAGACTCCGGCTTTTCAACGCTTGTCAAAGCCGCCGGGGCTGGTACAATCTGCCTGAGACATTGGACGTTGCCTCTTTTCCCCTGAAAAATTGAGGAGGCCTTAGGATATGAAGAAGGCAAAGGCAATAAAAATAATCTGCGCTCTCCTCTCCGCTTTACTGCTCCTCGCCGCTCTCCTCGTCCTCTCAGGGCGACGGACCTTCAAGGTATCCTCAGTTAGCGGGTTCAGCATGAACACCCCGGTGCACCTGTCCGCCGCCGGCCCTGACCCTGAGAAGCTAGACGCAGCCCTGCAGGATGCCCTCCGCATTCTGGAGAACCTGAACGACCGGCTCTCGCTCTACCAGGAGGACTCCCTCCTCTCCGAGGTCAACAAAGCTGGGGGGCTTCATCCCGTGCAGGCGGGCCCCGAGATCTCTACGCTCCTCAAAGAGGCCGCGGAGATATGTAAGCTCACAGGCGGCAGCTTCAACCCTCTGGTGGGACCCCTGACCCGACTCTGGAAGATCAATAAAAGGGAGCAGGGCGATTACACCCTACCCACTCAGGCCAGCCTAGACGACGTTCTGCCCCTCGTCAGGATCGAGAACCTGTCCTTCGTCAGCCCTGACCAGGTCTTTCTGCGGCAAAAGGGCTGCACCCTGGATCTGGGAGGGATAGCCAAGGGGTACGCCTCGCTGAAAATAGCCCGCCACCTCGCCTCTCAGGACATCCGTTCCGCACTCATCGACCTGGGGGGCAACATCTTTGCGCTCGGCGCTCAGCCTGACGGCTCGCCCTGGAAGATAGGGGTCAGAAACCCTCTGGACCCGGGCGGGGATCCCATCGCAGCCCTGGCCGTCAAAGACGCCGCTGTCATCACCTCAGGCAGTTACGAACGCTACCGGATTGTGGACGGCAAGCGTTACTCCCATCTGTTTAACCCTGCCACAGGCTACCCTGTAGAGAACGACCTGAGATCCGCCACCGTCGTCTCCCCCAACGCGACTTTAGCAGACGCCCTCGCCACCGCCCTCATGGTCATGGGGCTGGACCGCGCCTCCGACTTCCTCGAAAGCTTTCTGAAGGAGGACCCTTCCCTCGGCGTCATCCTCGTCCACCAGACCTCGGACGGCCCCAGCCTCGCAGTCACGGCCAACCTTGAAGACCGCTTGAAAGTCCTCTCCCCCGGCCTCACCGTGACCTGTATTCCAAAGTAAAGGCCCACCCTCGCTCAGCCCGGGGAGCCGGAAAAGCCGAAAAAAAGACCTGAAAAACCAGTAGGAGTGAAGTGCCGGCCACACCGCACAACGAAAAAATCCCCCGGCTCTCGACAGGCTGGAGGATTTTTTATATTATGCAAGCCCGGCTTCAGGCGTGAGATTCAGCCCTGACCCAGAGGCCCGAGATCGCAGACTCCTCAGGAGCCCGCGACAGGGTGGATGCACTTGGAGGGGCACTTGGCCACACAGGCGCCGCAGCCGGTACACTTATCAATGTTGATAACGGCCAAGTTGTTTTCCAGGACAATGGCCTGTTCGGGACAGGTCTTGACACAAATTCCGCAGCCAATGCAGCCCGTGCTGCAGACCTTTTTGACGTCCGGCCCCCTCCAGTGCGAGTTGCAGACCACCTGCATCACCTCGCGCTCGCGCCTTGGGACCAGTTTCAGGACCGATTTAGGGCAGTTTGCCACGCAAGTGCCACAGCCGGTGCACTTGCTGAGGTCCACCGAGGGGAGCCCATCCTTCATGCTCAGGGCCCCAAAGACGCAAACCTCAACGCAGGTCCCCAGGCCGATGCAACCATAGGGACAGGAGTTGGGCGACCCTCCGGGCAGGACGGCGGCAGAGCGACAGTCCTGTATCCCGCTGTAAATGGCATTGCGAGGGGAGCACTCTGGCGTCCCGGCGCATTTCAAAAAACTGCGCATGGACTCGACCGCCTCCGCCTTCACCCCCATGATCCCGGCAATGACGGCCGCCACGGATGATCCGCCGACCATGCAGAGGGTCGTTCTGGCGCCGTCGACCACCACTGCCTCAGCGTAGTTGTCACAACCGGGATAGCCGCAGCCCGCGCAGTTGGCGCCGGGTAGAGCTTCCCGGATCAACTCCACCCGGTCATCCGGCTTCACAAAAAAGGCGATGGAAGCAACTGCGAGCAACACTCCAAAGACCAGACCCAGGGTTCCCATCAGAGCCGTGGGGTAGAGCACAACATGAGCAAAATCCATCTCCATCCCCCCCTTATCGGATCATTCCGTTGAAGCCCATAAAGGCAATGGACATCAGGCCGGCCGTCACGAGCGCCAGAGGCAGACCCCTCAGGCATTTGGGGATGGCGTCGTTCTGCTCCAGCCTCTCCCGTATCCCCGCCATGAGCGTGATAGCCAGCAGGAAGCCGATGGAGGAGCCAAGAGCGTTGACGATGGACTGCAGGAGCGTGTAGTTTTCGTTCATGTTGATGACCGCCAGGCCCAACACCGCGCAGTTCGTCGTGATGAGGGGCAAAAAGATGCCCAGGGACTTATAAAGGGCCGGGTTGAGCTTTTTGAGAGCCAGCTCGACAAACTGAACCAGAGCCGCAATAACCAGGATAAAGGAGAGGGTGTAGAGGTACTCCAGGTGAAGCGGTACGAGGACGCAATGGTAGACTAACCAAGTCATGGTGGATGAGAGCACGATGACGAAGATGACGGCTATCCCCATCCCTCTGGCGGTCTCCAGTTTGGTGGAGACTCCCAGGAAAGGACAGCAACCGAGGAAGCGCGCGAGCAGGATATTCTGAACAAAAATGGAGCTGATGAAGAGAAGCAGGAGATCCATCAGGCGTCCCCTCCCTTCGCCGTGTCACAGATGGAGCAGACGGCACAGCCCGCACAGCCGGAGGCAGGCTCGGGCGTAGCTCGGCCCCTGCGCTCAGCTAATCTGGCCCGCAGCGCGCGAAAAACCGCCATACAGACACCCAGGGTGATGAACCCGCCCGGCGCCAGGATCACGAGCAGGCCCGGCTGGAAGCCGGCGGGAGTGACGGTGATGTTGAAGATCGTCCCGTTGCCCAGAAACTCACGCAGGGTGCCTATAGAGGTGAGGGCAAGCGTGAAGCCCAACCCCATCCCAAGCCCATCAAGCGCGGAGTCGAGAGGGGTGTTTTTGAAGGCAAAGGCCTCTGCCCTGGCCAATATGATGCAGTTGACGACAATAAGAGGGATGAAGATACCCAACTGCTTGTTAAGGGCGGGCGTAAATCCGGCCATCAGAAACTGGATGACCGTGACAAAACCCGCTATCACCACGATAAAGATGGGGATGCGAATTTCGTCCGGAGTCCTCTTGCGAAGCAGGGAGATGGCGACGTTCGAGGCTATCAGGACGAACATGGCCGCAAAACCCATCCCCAGACCGTTGGCCGCACTGGTGGAAACGGCCAAGGTCGGACACAACCCGATGCACTGAACGAAGGTCGGGTTTTCATTGACGATCCCGTTCAGGACAATTTTAAACTTGTTCATGGCGTCACCCCTCCCCTGAGGAACGTCTTCCAATATTCGACGGCACCGTGGACCCCCAATACAAGAGCCTCTGAGGTGATGGTCGCTCCGGATATGGCCTGGATTTCATCCGGCGCGGCAGGCGTCTGCTTAACAATTCTGAGCGGCAGCTGCTCTTTTCCATCAAACTGCCCTGAGAAAGACGGTAGGACTGCCTTGGCCCCCAGCCCCGGAGTTTCCCCGTGCTCCAGAATGCGGATAGCGCTCACGGTCCCCTCCGAGGTCAGGCCCACCAGAGTTTTGATTAGCCCACCATAGCCCTTGGTGGAGACAATGAGACACCAGCCGACATTTTTGCCCTCACCACTAGCCTCCTGGACCTCCAGGACCATAGGGTCCGCTCCGGCAGCCAGAGGCCTTTCAGAGAAACTATCGGCATCGGGCAGAACCGCCTTCAGGGCCTCCGCCTTCTCCTGCCTCTGCACATTCTCAATCGCCCCGGCGGTGATGTGCTGCACTCCGCCCAGGATCAGACCGGTCAAAGCGGTCACCACAAATAATGTGAGCCCCAGGTTCACGATCTTTGCGATATAGCTCTGAGACTTCATTATTTTTTCACCTCCCCCAGGATGCGGGGTTTCGTCATCCCGTCAATCAGGGGCACGGTCAGGTTCATGATCAGGATGGAATAGGAGACGCCCTCGGGATACCCGCCGAAGGTCCGGATGAGGGCGGTCAGGAGCCCGCAGCCGGCGGCGAAGATTATCTGGCCTCTGGCCGTCATGGGGCTCGTCGTGTAGTCGGTGGCCATGAAGAAGGCCCCCAGGAGCAGCCCTCCGGCCAGCACCTCGTAAAAGACCCCGCCGGTGCGCCCCAGGAGGAGCGACAAAACTGCGACGACAGCGATGTACACCACCGGGATCCTCCAGGAGATGATCCCCTTCCAGATCAGGAGCCCGCCGCCCAGGAGAAGCGCAACAGCCGAGGTCTCTCCGATGCAGCCCCCCACGCGTCCGATGACGAGATCCCAGAGAGGGGGCAAGGCATCAACCGAGGCGGAGACGCCCTCCTTGATAAGGGCCAGAGGCGTCGCACCGCTCACCCCGTTCAAGGTCCAGGTCGTCATGGCGACAGGCCAGGAGATCAGCATCATGGCGCGTCCGGCCAGAGCCGGGTTGACGATGTTTCCCCCTAGGCCCCCGAAGAACTGTTTGCACAGGATGATGGCAAAGACCGAGCCCAGGCCCGCCATCCAGAGCGGGATCGTCGGAGGGAGGTTGTAGGCCAGCAGGACGCCCGTGACAGCGGCGGAGAGGTCCGAAACGGTGATGGGCTGCCCCATCGCCTTCTGCCACAGGGCCTCGGACAGAACGCAGGTCACAACACAGACAGCCACGACAGTCAGGGCTCTGGCACCAAAGAAGCAGGCTCCGGCCAAGCCTGCCGGGAGCAGGGACAGGAGCACCCAGCCCATGATCTTTTGGGTGGTAAGACCAGAATGGATGTGGGGGGAACTGGCAATCACAAGACGAGAGGTCATTTCTTCGGCGCTCCTTTCTTTCTGCGCTCCGCGGTCACGGCAGCCTTGCCGTCGCGGCAGGTCTGAGTGAGGAACCGGGAGGCAGGGCAGTTATAAGTGCAGCAACCGCACTCGATGCAGTTCATCCCCCCCGCCTGTTCAAAGGCGGTATAATCGCGGAGCCGGACTAAATGGTCGAGATTCGAGGGGACCAGGCGCATGGGACACGCCTCAACGCACCGGCCGCAGCGCAGGCAGTTGGACTCGACGGGCAAAAGCGCCGAGCGCTCCGAGAGGGCCAGGATGCCGGAGGTCCCCTTCACGATTGGGACGTCAAGTGAGCGCATGGAGATGCCCATCATGGGGCCGCCTGCGAGGACCTTGACCGGGTCCTCCGAGAAGCCTCCGGCCCGCTCGACCAGCTCCCTCACGGAGATGCCCAGAGGGACACAGAAGTTTCCGGGAGAGACGACGACGTCGCCCGTCACGGAGATGATGCGGTCCAAAACCGGCGTGCCCAGGGTCAGAGCCTGATGGATCTGGTAGAGCGTGCGGACGTTGACGATGATGCAGCCCACGTCGGCCGGAAGGGCGCCGGGAGGGATCTCCTGTCCCGTCACGGATCGGATCAACATCTTCTCCGCGCCCTGGGGGTACTTGACCTCTTGAGGCGCGACCCTCATTCGAGGGTCACCCAATCGCTCCAGTTCCAGGCTCATGGTCTGGATGCTCTCGGGCTTGTTCGTCTCAATGGCCACTATGCCCTCCGCCTGAGGGAAGAGGCTGAGACAGAGTTGCAACCCCTCAGCCAGGATGTCCGGAGACTCCAGCATCAGGCGGTTGTCGCAGTTCAGAAAGGGCTCGCACTCCGCCCCGTTGACGATGAACCAGCGGATGACCCGCCCTTCCGGCGGCGCCAGCTTCACATGGGTGGGGAAACAGGCGCCGCCCATCCCCACGATCCCGGCCGCGCGGATGACCTTGAGGTACTCCTCAGGGGCCGCGGGACGGGAGAGCCCCAGAGTCTCCAACAGGTCCGGGCCCGTCTCATAAAGCCCGTCGTTCTCCACAACGACGCACTCTTCAAGGCTCCCTGGGATCGTCATGCGGGGCCCGATGTCCTTCACCGTCCCCGAGACGCTCGAAAAAATGGGAGCGGACACAAAGGCATCGGAGTCCGCCAGCTTTTGCCCTCGCAAAACCCGGTCTCCCCGCTTGACGGCAGGAGAGCACGGCGCACCCAGATGCTGCAGGAGGGGAAAGATCAACTCTCCCCCCTGCGGCTGATAAAGCTCCACGGCCTTTTCAGCCGTCAGGGCCTTTCCGTCGGGGGGATGTACTCCCCCTTCAAAGGACGGCAATTTCATCAAAGACACCCCTCGCTTTTTCAAAATTAGGAAGACAAACACTCGAAAGGCCTGATAAAAAAACAAAAGCCTAAAGGCAGCTTTCTCAGGCTCAGAAAAACAGCCTTGAGCAGTCTGGCCTCCCGGCTCTTCATGTCAGCCCTCTGGCTTCATCCTGAAGTTCATTGACCCATGTTTACCGATCTATTATATCCTCATTATAGTCACAAGAGAGGAAAAAATCCAGACGGAGCTTCGAAGGCTCCAGTCACCTCTTGCGCCCTGGCGGCACAAGGGGTTTGGAGATTACCTTGAGCCACAGCGAGGTGTACTGGTCATGCAAAAACGAGGGATAGTCCTGAGTTGCGGGTGGCCGGCCCAAAAGAAAGACCTCAGTTCGGCTTACCAGGGCTCTTCGGATCGCCTTGGGGGTCTCGAAATCGATGACCACAGGGATCTTCTGCTCCCCATTCCGGGCGGTCTGCTCCATCAGGGCGTTCAGCCCCTTATAAGCGCTCCAGGCCTCCAGGTCCGCCTCGGACGGACTCAGGATCTCACAGCCCGCCGCCTGCAACAGAGGCCTGCTGGAGCCCGTGAGATCGTAGACCTTTTGTCCCTTTAAAAGCTGTCGTCCGGCCAGTATCGTGCTGTAAAGTCGAGCCTGGAACTCAGCCAGCCGGCGTTGATAGTAGGGGTAACCCGCAGGGTCCCAGTCGGCCAGAACGGTCAGGACTCTCTGAGCCACGAACGGAAGGACGGAGGGATCCGCAAGGGCCTCGTCAAGCTTCACCCCGTGAATCGGGAAAGGGTCGTAGAGGGCTGAGAGCTGCGGGTACTTCTCCTTTGTGACCCCCAGTTTTCGGGCGTCCTCCTCGTCAAAAGCCATGATCCGATCGTCAGGGGTGAGGGCCGGCGCCCTTGAGCGAGGAACTCGGACCAAATCTCCATTTGCGTTCCACTCCTGCATGGAGACGACCGTCACGTTCGCACCCCCAATGAAGCCTGAGAGCAGGAAAAGCCAGGGGGAGGTGACCGTCAGCTTCATCCTCTCCGCACCGGCCGCAGCGCCGGGGAGGCAAAGGAACGCTATCAGAAAGGCCACAGCCAGGTTCCTCAAAAAGCTTCTGCTCCCCATGCTCCCTCCTCACGTCCCGAGGGCTTCCGGGACAATGTTCAAAGTTCAAAGTTATCAAGTTCAAAGTAAAAGAACAGTTTAAAGTCAAACTCACAAGCTTTCGCGATTTTCGCGATTAATTTTGTTTTCGTTTTCAACATGCCATGCCGCTAAGGCATTCGCGAAGTTTGAAACAATAACTTCTCCGAGCCAGCCTCAGAGCTCACGGACACTCCGTCTCCTCAAGGCTGTGCAGGGCAAGCTCCGCGGCGGATCGCTCCGCCCTCTTCCGACTGCTCCCCAACCCCAAACAATCGAGGTTCCCCACGCGAAGGCGGACGCGAAACAGGGGGGAATGAGAAGGACCCGTCACCGAGAGGAGCTCGTACTGCGGGAGCCCCATGTCCCGAGCCTGAAGCAGGACCTGGAGGCGCGACTTCACGTCCAGGTCATCCTCCCGCAAAAAAACGTCCGCATCAAGAAAGAGATGCCGCCTCACCACACGTTCGACAGCCTCGTAGCCCCCATCCAAAAAGACAGCCCCCAGAACGGCCTCCAACGCATCCGCGTATACTGAAGAGGGAATGTGGCCGAGCATGGACTTCCCACAGACGAGCAGACGGCCAAGCTCAAGCTCGGCTGCCCAGCGTGCAAGGGCTTTCTTGCACACCAGCTTTGCCCTAAGCTGGGTCAGCTCCCCCTCGGACTCATCAGGGTAAGCCTCATAAAGCTGCTTGGCCACCGTCGCCCCCAGGACGGCGTCACCCAGAAACTCAAGCCTCTCGTTAGAATCCGTCTCGCCACGCTCATGGGCAAAGGAGGAGTGACGAAGAGCCGCCTTCAAGAGCTCTCCGTCACGGAAGAAATAGCCAAGGGCCTCCTGAAGCTCCCTCAGGAGGCTGCTCCGGCGACTGTTCTCCCGTTCAGGCTCAGGCATAACGCTGGAAGGCAAGGACCCCGTTGTGGCCTCCAAACCCAAAGCTGCTCACCAGCATCCTGTCAACCTTCCGCTCGACGCCACGGCCTGTGGAGAGGTTGACCCGGCAGTCCGGGTCGGGCGTCATGAAGTTCAAGGTGGGGTGCACGTAGTTCTCCTCAATGGCCTGGAAGGCTGCGATGGTCTCCAGAGCTCCGGCTGCTCCCAGGCAATGCCCGATCAGCGACTTCGTGGAGGTCACGAGCAGCTCTTGCGCATGAGCGCCAAATATCTTGTTGATCATCATTGCCTCCATGCGATCGTTCAGAGGGGTGGAGGTTCCGTGAGCGTTGATGTAGTCAACGTCCTCAGGCTTCCAGCCTGCCATCTTCATCGCGTGGTTCATGGCGTAGATAGCCGCCGCCGCCTCCGGGTCCGGCGCCGTGATGTGCCCGGCATCACAGGAGGTTCCGTAACCGACAAACTCGCCATAGATGTGGGCCCCTCGGGCCAGCGCGTGTTCCAGCTCCTCGAGGACCAGCACACCCGCCCCCTCACCCATCACAAAACCGTCCCTTTCCTTATCAAAGGGGCGGCTGGCCGTCTCAGGAGAATCCATCCGGGTGGACAGAGCCTTCATTGAGGCAAAGCCCGCGATGCTGATAGCCTGCAGGCCTGCCTCCGTGCCTCCCGCCAGGATGACGTCCGCGTCATTGCGCACGATGGCGTGCCAGGCCTCTCCCATGCTGTGCAGGGACGTGGCACATGCTGTCACAACGCACAGATTGGGCCCTTTGGCTCCATGCAGAATAGCGACGTAGGCCGTGGGCATGTTGCTGAGCATCATGGGGATGAAATAGGGGCTCACCCGCCGGGAGCCTTTCTCCAACAGGGTTCTGAAGTTATTGAAGGAGGTCTCGATACCGCCCTGGCCGCTGCCAATGTAAACCCCGAACCGATAGGGATCCAGGCTCTTCGTATCCAGTCCGGAGTCTCGGACAGCCAGCTCTGCCGCTGCGACCGCAAATTGGATGACCCTGTCGGAGCGTCTTGCCTCCTTCCTGTCCATCCAGAGCGTGGGGTCAAAATCTTTGATCTCCGCACCGAACGTGATGGGGCAATCGCCCAGGTCGGTGGTCAGAGGCCCCACACCATTCCTGCCCTCGCGAAGAGCTTTCCAGAACTCCCCTTTGCCTGCCGCTATCGGGCTCATAGGCCCTAAGCCGGTGACAACCACTCTTCTCATATTCTTTTTTTCACTCCTCAAACCCCAATCACGCCCCCTCCGAGCCCGGTCGGACCTTGATCGGGTGTTATATGCAAAACGTCCCCTGAGGAACGTGAGATTTCAGTTTATAGAATAAGGGGGGAAGGCCGTTCCCTCCCCCCAAAGACTTGCGTCCTGAAGCCATTATTCGTCCACACCGATCTTGCTGAGGGTGTAGTTCATCGCCTCTCCCACCGAGGTCAGCTTTTCAGCATCCTCATCAGGGATCTCAATGTCAAACTCCTCCTCGATGCCCATGATCAGCTCCACGATATCCAGAGAGTCCGCACCCAGATCCTCGACAAAAGAGGCTTCTTGCACAATCTGATCCTCTTCAACGTCAAGGCGATCCACGATGATCTCCTTCAGCCTGGAAAGAATTTCCTCTTTCTTCATCCACTTCACCTCCCCTCAGAAAATCGAAGTAAGCATATCCTTAGCACATCGTCATGCCTCCGTCAATAGCCAAAACCTGTCCCGTGAGATAGGCGCTCTCGTCAGAGGCAAAAAAGGCCACTGCCCTCGCCACGTCCTCGGGAGCACCCATGCGTCCCATGGGGATCTGTTTCAACAGAGCTTCTTTGACGTTCTCCTTCAGAACCCCGGTCATGTCCGTCTCAATGAAGCCTGGTGCCACCACGTTCACCGTGACACCTCGCGAGGCGTACTCCCTGGCCACAGATTTGGAGAAGCCAATGATGCCGGCCTTCGAGGCACTGTAGTTGGCCTGCCCCACGTTGCCTATCAGGGCGACCACAGAGGCAAGGCTGACGATACGACCCCACCGGGCCTTAGCCATACCCCGTATGGCCTCCCTTGTGCAGTAGAACACAGAGTTCAGGTTTGCAGCCAGGACTCGATCCCATTCCTCCGTCTTCATGCGCATCAGCAGGTTATCACGTGTGATGCCCGCGTTGTTGACAAGCACAGAGACCGGGGCCAGCTCCGCTTCGACCTGCCTGAAAAGCACCTCCACTTGAGAGAGGTCCCCCACGTCCGCCTTGAAAGGCCGGGCGCAGACTCCAAAGGCCGCAATACGGTCGCAGACCTCCTGAGCCGCAGCAGCGCTGTTGTTGTAGTTGACCGCCACATCAAAGCCCCGACGTCCCAACTCCAGGGCCACAGCGCTTCCGATGCCGCGGCTGCCCCCCGTCACGAGGGCCACTCGGCGCACCGTCATGACTGAGACCTCAGAACCTCGGCAAGCCCCTCCAGCGTCTCCGGGGTCCCGGCCGCCATGAGGGTCAGCCCCTTGCGGCAACGTTTATTGAGCCCGGTGAGCACCGAGCCCGGCCCCAACTCAAAAAAGGCCTCGACCCCATCGTCCGCCATGCGAACAACCGAGTTCTCCCAGAGGACGGGGCTGAAGGTCTGAAGGTAGAGGGCCTCCCGAACGTCCTTCACCGTAGCCACAGGCTCAGCCGTCGCGTTGGCCACAATGGGCCAGCGCGGGGCCGACCAGTGGTGCTCGTCAAACTGTTTTTTCAGCCTCTCGGCTGCATCCTGCATCAGGCGGCTGTGGAAGGGAGCGCTGACGTTCAGCATGACGGCCTTCTTAGCCCCTCTGGCCTTAGCAGCCTTGACAACTTCGTCCACGTACTCTACGAGGCCGGAGATGACCACCTGTCCCGGCGAGTTGAAGTTTGCAGGCTGACACTCTCCCTCCGGCGCAACTTCCTGACAGACCTCGACCACCTCTTCAGCCTTAAGCCCCAGAATAGCCGCCATGGCCCCCACGCCCTCCGGCGCGGAGTCCTGCATCCACTGACCTCGCTTCTGGACCAGAGTGACTCCGTCCCGGAAGGAAAGTGCTCCTGCCGCCACGAGGGCAGTGTACTCTCCCAGGCTATGCCCCGCTCCAAATAAAGGAGTAAGCGTAAGCTCCATCTCGCGCTCCAGCACCCTCAGCGCCGCAATGCTCGTTGTCATGATGGCCGGCTGCGTGTTGGCGGTGAGCTTCAGCTGCTCGTCCGGGCCCTCAAAGATCAATTTTGACATGTGAAAGGACAGGGCGTCGTCGGCTTCCTCAAAAACCTCACGAGCTGCGGGAAAAGCGTCATAGAGGGCCTTGCCCATCCCGACCTCCTGAGCCCCCTGACCTGGAAAACACAGTGCGTACCTCACCTATCCACCTCCTGAATCTCTTCTTGAGTTATTTACCATAATCCATAAAGAATTTTCTTGTCTGAAATTAATATGCACCTATACTTATAATATAATCATGCCGGGTCGCAGGAGCCGGATATTCGCTCCAGGACCTCCCGGGCCGAGGAAAAAAGCTCCTCCAGAATGACCTTGGCGGGAAGGATCTCGGAGACCATGGCCGCAGACTGGCCCGCCATCAGGGAACCCCATTCGACGTCGCCATCGACGACGGCCGCGCGCAGCCTACCCGTGCCCAGCTTCTCCAGCTCCTCGATCGAAGCCATGCGCTCATCCAACTTTTCAAACTCCATCGTCAGCTTGTTGCGCAGACAGCGGATGGGATGACCCGTTCTGGCACCCGTCACAGCGGTACTGCGATCCCGGGCATTGAGCACCGCCTGCTTGAAGTTGTCGTGTACGGTACACTCGTCACAGCAGATGAAGCGCGTGCCCAACTGGACGCCTTCCGCCCCCAGGGCAAAGGCTGCAGCCACGCCCCGACCGTCGGCCACACCCCCGGCCATCACGACCGGGATCTTCACCGCATCGACAACCTGAGGCGTCAGAACCATGGAGGTCAGCTCTCCGATGTGCCCTCCGGCCTCCGCGCCCTCAGCCACAACGGCATCCGCCCCCTGCTTCTCGACGCGGCGGGCCTGAGCGACTGAGGCGATGACCGGAATAACCGTCGTACCCAGCGGTTTGAGGCGCTCCAGAACTCTGCCGGGCGAGCCTGCTCCCGTCGTGACCACCGGGATCTGGTGTTTGACAGCCAGCTCCAGGGCATCCGGAGCAGTTTGGGACATGAGCATGATGTTGAGTCCAAAGGGGCGATCCGTCAAGGAGCGGGCCTTGAGTATCTCCTGTTCCAGGATATCGGGAGGCGTCGAGGCGGCTGCTATGACCCCTAGGCCGCCGGCGTTGCTGACTCCGGCTGCCAAAGACGCGTTGGCCACCCAGGCCATCCCTCCCTGCAAAAGCGGATATTCCGTCCCAAGAAGTTCACAAATTCGGTTGCCTTTGATCATGGATTTTCTCCACCTCAATCCAGTTATTCGCCCAGTTCTTCGCGAATCTGATCCACACCGCCCTTGATGATAAAGTTTCGGGCCGTCGAGAGGGCTCCGAAGATGGCCGGAGCTTTGGAGCGTCCGTGAGCCTTGAAGATGGCCCCTCGGACTCCAAGGAGCGGCGTCCCCCCATATTTTTCGTAGTTGAAGCGGGCCCATAGGGACTTGATCATCGGGATCATAAAAAGCACCCCAACCTTTGAGAGAAGCCTGTTTCCCATCTCTTCGCGAATGATGGAGCGAGCTCCGTACATGAGCCCTTCGCCGAACTTGAGAATGACGTTTCCCATGAAGCCGTCGCAGACCACCACGTCCGCCCGGCCCCAGACGATATCGTCCCCCTCCACGTATCCCTTGAAGTTCAAAGAGGCCTCACTCAGCAGCTCCCGCGCCTCCGCAACGGTCTCATCGCCCTTGATCTCCTCCGTGCCGTTAGCGAGAAGCGCCACCGCGGGCTGACCTATCCCCATGATCTTCTTGGAGTAGACGTTGCCCATCCTGGCGAACTGGTACAGGCTCTCAGCCCTGCACCGCACCGTGGCACCCACGTCAAGCAAAAAAGTCGGTCGCTCGATGGTCGGCAAGGTCACCCCCAGAGCCGGACGGTCAATGCCCTTGAGTCGCCCCACGACCAACACGCCTCCCGCGACAATCGCCCCGGTGTTGCCGGCCGAGATGCAGCCCTGAGCCTCTCCGCTCCGGACCATCTCCATCGCCAGCCTGAGGCTTGAATTTCTCTTTCTGCGGACCGCGTTGGCGGGCTGTTCGTCCATCGCTATGGTCTCCGAGGCGTGTACGACACTGATTCGATTCCTCACTCCGGACGCGGCAGGTTCGATACAGGCTCGAACCTTCTCCTCGTCACCCGCCAGGACTAACTCCAGGTCCTCATACGTGCCACAAGCATCAAGGGCGCCCTTGCATATCTCGTGAGGGGCATTGTCCCCTCCCATGGCATCCAGCACTATCGTTATTTTTCCCATCGAAATCAAAGTCCTCTATGCGTTCGACAAAAGCGGGAGGTCGTTCACTCCCGGTGTACACCCACGATAAAACGCCCGACAAAAATTTCCTTCTCACTTACATGGGTCCGGACGCTGACAATGCGGCGCCCATCGCGGCTGACCCCCGCCTTGGCGCGGGCCACCAGGATATCTCCAACTTTGGCGTGTCCCTTATAGTCCCCTCGCATGGAGTCGATGATCACGGTGTCAGCCTCGACCACAGCCATGGCGATGGAGCTGGCCTGGGCGTAGATGTAATGGTCCCAGATGATCTCCGTGTTACGAAAAGCCATCTCCCGCGTCGTCCTGAGGATGGAGAGCGCCCAGCGATCAGGGTCGAGCTCCAGAAGATCGCCCACGATCTCGCTCTGGCGCAGCGAACGCAACCTGCTACTCGCCTCCTGAGCCATCCGTCTCACGCGCTCCCGCAGCTCCGGCACTCCCATCACCGCCCGATCCAGTCGCACGGTGCTCACACTCACGCCCAGCATGGCAGCCAGCTCCCGGTCCGTCATCATCGGATTCCCATCCAAAAGCTTCGAAAGGCGCTGCTGCCTGAGTTTTTTGGCTGTCTCACGGCGTTTGCTCGCCTCCTGCGCCCTTTGGGTTTTGTCGGCCTGCATGTCTATGCCATCCGCCCCCATATCGTCCAGAGAAAATTTAAAGTTATCTCCATAATGCAATCCTTCGCACCAGGGATCTCCCCCATGTCCTGAAGAAAAGATTCAGGGCCATAGCAATTTTAACATCTGGTCTTAATAGCTGTTCAGATGACCTGAAAAAGCAGTATAAAGTCTTACGTCCTTCCCGTCAAGATGCAAACCTCCTACCCCTCCTTAAGAACTCCCAGGACCTCTTGCGCTATCGGCTGAAAAAGCTTTGAAAAACAAGGGACGCCGGGCTACGCCCGGCGTCAGAAGACAAAACAAAAAGGGAAAAGAGCGGGGAAGGTCGAGCGCAGCTCATGCCCCAGAGGGAGAGATTCGCTCAAGTTGCTTCCATAAAAGCCATGTGACGACACCGGATATCAGAATTTTCGGGACTAGGAAGGAACCGTTGTAGAGGATGGAGTACACCCACGGGTTTGTCCCCTCCGGAGCGTAGGAGGCAAAAAAGACGACCCCTGAGAGGACGTGGCAGGTAAACTGCACGAAACCAGCCACCAGGAGCCCTGAAAACCGAGAAAGGAAGCCCTTCCCCGGAAAGAGCGCCGAAAGCCCCATGACGCCATAGGCTATGGGATAGTCCAGGAGCGCCTGAATGGGATGAGCCACATAACCGCCCAGAGCGATATTCAAAAAGCCCGTCAGCGCCCCTGCACCACAGCCCCACTGAAGCCCCTGCCGCCAGGTAAAGACGATTAGGGGGATGAGTTCAAAGTTCACCGAGCCTCCCTGCGGCATCCGAAAAAGCCTGAGGTTGGAGAGCACGAGGGACAGGGCAATGCACAAGGCTCCCTCCACCAGAACGCTTGTCTTGGAACGCATAATAAAAAAACCTCCCATCAAAGAGCTCTCGGGGGGCTTTTTTTAATAAAAAATGTCTGCATGAGTTTTTTGTGAGTCCTTGAGACCTGGCCCAGGTGACGGTTGTAAGGCAAATTTGCTGCGGTTGCAAGGAAAAAGCTGCTGTGGCTGCAAGGCCCGCACATCTTCCTACGTCGGCATTACCCGAATCAGGTTCCAGGGTCGAGGCCTCCAGGGCCTCCTCTCAGCTATGGCTCCCCCGATGCGCCTCTATCTTGGCAGGCCAAAAAGGTTTTGTCAAGGAGCACAAGCGGCAGGGTAACGTTCTCGCTGATAATTTTAGGGTGGACCGAAGGTTTAGCGAAGCTACAATTCTCACTGACCTGTTATAGGGTGACTTTATCACAGAACAACGACAACCCCTTGACTTTCAATACGGTATCTAAGCGAACTACACAGCTCGCAAGAGTCTCGCTGGGACTGTTTATAGCGACGCTGTCCAGCGAAGCTGCAATGACCACAGAACGGCAACAGAGCACTCCAAAACGGCGATGATAGACTGGTATAGCCAACGTGCTGTCCACAGGAAGTATCAAACACAAGAGCGGTTCCTCCACAGCCGCACCCCTGTCATGATGGAAAAACATAGAGAGAGAAACCAAACCAAAACAGGGGCATATGCCGCGCCTATGGGACCGGACAGGCGGATAAAATACCAGGTAAAAAGGACATTCTGCCCCAGAGCTCCGAGGGTCAACAAACTCAAAATCCAAGTCTTTGTCGTGTAAACAATAAAAATGGAAGCCACCCAATACATGCCATTCAGGGCCTGAGATGTGCTGGCCCAAAAGATAAAGGGTAAAGCACCCTGAAAGTTCTTACCGAGGATGAGCCCACTGAACAGATATACCACGGCAGAACCGAGCCAGGCAAAGATGAGGATGGAGACAAATACAAGGAGAGTTGCCCTCGCTATTTTGCGCTTATCTATCCTCTCGCCACTTGAAAACTGCCTGTAGAGCCAAGGCTGGTAGACGTTAATCAGGGAAGTGCTATAAAGAGTGACCACAGAACCCAAGCTCTGTCCCATGGAATAAAGTCCCACCATCCCGAGACCGTGCAACCTCACCAGAAAAAAACGGCCCACCGCCCCGTCAAGTCGTGACGCCAAATTGTTTGGGAGATATCCCAGCCCGAATTTAAGACCGAATTTTAAGTGTGTGAAGTCGACCCCTCGGACAAGCCAGCCCATCCGCCTGAAAACAGTAACTGCAACAAAAATTTTGAAACAGGCCAAAATCACTTGAGTGCCTAGAAGCCCCTGCCAGCCCCAACGCAGAAAAATGACGACCCCGATGTTCAGGACAAGCTGAAGCAGGACACAGGCAAGGCTGAAGAGCCCAAAAGGAACGGGGGTCTCTCGAACCCGCCACGTGCGCTCAAGGGCTGCGCTCACCGCCCCTGCCAAAGCACATAGAGGTGCCAAAATCAAAAAAGAGGGGACACGCCATTGCCCCAGAGGCACAAAGGTCAGTCCCCAAAGAGCCATGAGCTGCAGCAGAGAAAGAAAAAAGCTTGTGTAAAAAAACGTGCTCACGTAACGACGGATCGAAAAGCGGGAGGGTTGGTAATAAACGTAGGTTATGCCATCCTTGAAGCACATATCAACAAACGGCTCACAAATTGCTGCAGCCGTCAGGAATAAGGCATAGGTACCATAGGCCTCCCTCGTCAGGCTACGTGTGAAAAAAGGGATTAATAAAAAACTAATCCCCCTGTTCAGGAAGGCAAAACCTACATAAAAAGTTGTGTTGCGAAAAAAACTTCCCTTAAAAAAATGATTCAGTCGGCTCAAAACCCTCTCTTTCACCTCAAACGACTCCACTTAAAGCTGCACCCACCTGCACGACGCACGTAAGAACAGACAAAACACCATCCTCGTTCAAGCAGCCTCCTGACCTCAGGAAACAGCGGTTCCATAAGGCTTTGTAAGCATTCTGAATTCTTCAGAGCGGTTAATTCTGAGATATCGTCTGTGAGAACATGAGAAGTCGAACAGGCCGTGCACCCGCAGCATTCAGATTTTTTCATCATTTTCCTATCGCCATCAGAGGCGCCTCGTTGTTCAAAGATATTGATGTGCCCTCTCTTTAGGTTATCTTTGGGCAATCTGCTTCAGGAACTCATATCATTTTTTTAATAATGCGCCTGAAGAACGGGCCCGTTTTATCCCAGAGAGCATAGGCCTTTTCAAAAAGTCCTGCCTTTATCAAAAAGACATTGAGGTGGGCTCGGGTCTTCGCCCTTTGTTCTTTTGTCATGTGTCCCAAGGGGAAGGAGAGGATTTTTTTCTTAGTCTCATCCAAAAACAGCCTCAGCTCCCTCTCCTCCTCTTTTGAAGAAGGCCTAAGTTTCATACAGATACGCAGAACGTACATGAGGCCATCGAAATAAAAATCATAAAGAGAATGCTTCCAAACCTCGTGAGGTTGAGCCAGACAGCATTGAAAGACCCTCTCGAAAATCCGAAGACGCTCCCTGGGCGCGTTAGGGGAAGGAGCGTTAGTGAGCGATTGCGGATTGTCAGTAACATAAAAGTAAAGAGCTTTGTCCACAAGGACAACCTTTTCTGCTCTGAAGAACAGCGAGAAAAGAAACAGGACGTCCTCTCCCATCCTGAAAGAGGATATCTCATCAAAGTCAATAGACTGAAACAGGTTTCTCCTGAAAAGTTTATTCCAGAGGGCGAACTGCTTTTCTCTTAAGATAATCCAATCAACTGCCTCAATTCCCGTTCCGGAGGAAGCACCGTTAATTGCAGGCATCATGCGCGGATAAATTTCATCGCCAACAATCCGGTACCAACCGCATGAAGCCACATCAGCTTCCGCTGCCTTGAGGCGTTCGTATAGGGAGGACAACATGTTGGGGGCTATATAATCATCGGCGTCCACAAAGGAGATGAAATCCCCTCTGCTCGCCTGGAACCCCACGCACCTCGACTTTCCCGGCCCTGAATTTTCCTGTTCGATGCAGGTGACAGTCGGTAACTTTGCGTATCGCGTCAATATATCCCGCGTGCCGTCTGTGGAGCCGTCATTTACGACAAGTAGCTCAATCTCCTCATAATCCTGGGCTAAAACGCTGTCCAGACATCGCTCCAGAGACTTTTCTGCATTGTAAGCCGGTATGATGACGCTGATAAGAGGATTCATGTCTGTCGCCTCATCGTCCTTTCCCCAAGAAATTTCCGGACCTTGAAACAACGTTTGCTGAAGACAGCTCCGCACAACCTCAAGTCAGATAATGAACCGAGTTTCGTGACCGCTTATGCCCTGCCTGCGTATTTTGTAGGGAGAAAAGGGTCATGTCTGAGAAAACAACTCTCGAAAATGTGAGCGAAGTAATCGCCCCGTAAGATAAAGAGCATCATGAGAACAAAATCAAACTACGCTAAGATTTCCCCTGAAAAACGAGATGAAACAGCCACAAAGTTTGCGTATTGAAAATTATCCATCACCGGGTAATAAGAGCGTTTCCAGAGTCCTCGGGGCATGAGTTTGCAGACAAAAAAACCTTTTGACTCCAGGAGACGATAAAGAGAACGCAAAGAAGTCATGGAGTCGATGCCAGCACCTCCATATTCAAATTGGATGAAGTCAACGAAATCTGGACGCAAAAACCCTCCCAGACCTTCCAGGGCTTTTAATTCATGTCCCTCTACATCCACCTTCAAGAGGTGGATGTGCACGATGTCATGAGTCCGTATGTAGTCCTCAAGGGTGAGCATATTGACCTCATGGGAGGTGTTCGCTGTGACGCCACACGAGGCAGGGTCACGACGATAAAAAGAGGCCAGGGTGCTCTGCGGGTCTGCAAACCAAAGAGTTCTGCTCCCTGCCGTATCGGAGACTGCGGCTTCGTTCACAACGATCTTCGGGCAGTTGCCAAACCGCTCTCTCAGGCGAGCTCCGCACGCCGGCAGAGGGTCAAAAAGATGTCCCTCCGCATCAGGGATGTGCTTTAAAAGCAATTGAGAGTAATTGCCAATATTGGCCCCCACATCAAAAAAAACAAATGCCTTCTCGTGGCAAAAAAGAAGGAGCTTAGATAAAAAATACTCCTCTCCGTTCGTCGCTGGATGTATATCATTGAGATTTTCCGACCAGGCATAGACACGCCATGCCAATTTTTTGAGTAAAGACCTCAGATAAAAACTTTTGAACATGGGTATTGCCCTCATCCTCACCAAGAATTTTGATTGACTTCCACACTATCTCTTCACATCAAGAGAATAAACTCCATCTGCCATTCATCGAAAGAGGCTCCTGGGCAGCCTGCCTCATAGACTCATATCATTTTTTTAATGATGAGCCTGAAGATCGGGCCCGTTTTATCCCAGAGAGCATATGCCCTTTCAAAAAGGCCCATCTTTATTAGCAAGACGTGGAGGCGAGCCCTCAACCTCTGCTTTTTTGTCATACGATCCAGGGAGAAAGAGAGCATTTTTCTCCTGGTCTCATTTTGAAACAGCCTCAGCTCCCTCTCCTCCTCTTTTGAAGAAGGCCTGACGTTCATGCAGATACGCAGAGCATAAATGAGGCCATAAAAATAAAAATCATCAAGAGAGCGCTTCCAGGCCTCGTGAGGTTGGGCCAGACAGGATTGAAAGATCTTCTCGAAAACTCGAGAGTGATCCAAGGGAGCGCTCAGGGATGGGGCGTTAGTGAGCGATTGAGGAGTCTTGACATAAAAGTAAAGGGCCTCATTCAAAAGGACAACTTTTTCAGCTGCGGGGAACAGTCTGAAAAGAAGCAGGGCGTCCTCTCCCATCCTGAAGGAGGATATCTCATCAAAGTTAATGGAATGAAACAGACTTCTTCTGAAGAGGTTATTGCAGAGGGAAAACCGCCTTTCTCTTAAAATAATTCGCTCTGTCGCCTCAATTCCCGTCATGGAGGGGGGGCCTTTAATTGCAGGCAGTCGCGGATAACTCTCCTCACCAACAACCCAGCACCATCCGCACGAGGCCACATCAGCATCTGCCGCCTTGAGGCACTCATATAGAGAGGACAACATGTTTGGGGCTATATAATCATCGGCGTCCACAAAGGAGATGAACTCCCCCTTGCTCGCCTGGAACCCTGTATGCCTCGACTTTCCCGGCCCTGAGTTTTCCTGTTCGATGCAGGTGACATGCGGCAGCTTTGCGTATCGCGCCAATATATCCCGCGTGCCGTCTGTGGCTCCGTCATTCACGACGACCAACTCAATCTCCTTATAATCCTGGGCTAAAACGCTGTCCAGACATCGCTCCAGAGACTTTTCTGCATTGTAAGCCGGTATGATGACGCTGATAAGAGGATTCATGTTTGTCGTCTTACCGTCCCTTCTCTCCAGGATTTTTCGAGCTCTGAAACGACGTGCATTAATGGCGGCTTCCGAAGAGCTGCAACTCGTGTGATATTTAGAGTTGCCTCGTTTTACAGTTATCCGCCGGAGCACATGCTCTCTGGCTGTGAGAAATTTCGAAGCTGAAGGGGTCTTGTACAACCTGCCTCGGAGACTCATATCATTTTTTTGATGAGACGCCTTAAGGGGTGGCCCGTTTTAGTCCAAAGGACATATGCCTTTTCAAGGAGTCCCATTTTTATCAAAAAGACGTGGAGACGGGCTCTCAATCTCTGTTTTTTTGTCATGTGCCCCAGAGGGAAGGAAAGGATTTTTTTTTTGGTCTCATCCTGAAACAGCCTCAGCTCCCTCCCCTCCTCTTTTGAAGAAGGCCTGACTTTTATACTGGCATGCAGACTGCTCGTGAGGGCTTGAGAATAAAAATCATCAATGGAAGAGCGCTCCCAAGCTTCGTGAGGACGGGCCAAGCAGGATTGAAAGATCCTCTCATGAGCTTGAAAGTAATCTTTGACCCCGCTCAGCGAGGGGGCGTTAGAGAGCGAATGGGGATTAACTGTATAAAAGTAAAGAGGTTCGTCCAAAAGGACAACTTTTTCAGCTTTGAGGAACACATTGAAAAGAAGCAGGGCATCCTCTCCCATCCTGAAGGAGGATATCTCATCAAAGTCAATGGAGTGAAACAGGGTCCTCCTGAAAAGACAGTTACAGACGGAGAGCTGCCTCCTGCTCAAAATAAGGTTCACCGCCTCAATTCCTGTTCTGGAGGGGGTGCCGCCAATTGCAGGCATCCAAGGATAAATCTTATTGCCAACAACCCGGTGCCAGCCGCACAAGGCCACATCGGCGTCCGTAGTATTGACGCGTTCGTACAGGGAGGACAGCATGTTTGGGTCTATATAATCGTCGGAGTCCACGAAGGAAATGAACTCCCCCTTACTCGCCTGGAGCCCCATATGCCTCGACTTTGCCAGCCCTGAATTTTCCTGTTCGATGTAGGTGACACACGGCAACTTTGCGTATCGCGCCAATATATCCCGTGTGCCGTCTGTGGAACCATCATTCACGACAACGAGCTCAATCTCCTCATAATCCTGGGCCAAAATACTGTCCAGGCATCGCTCCAGAAATTGAGCTACATTGTAAGCTGGTATGATGACACT
>JAAYOR010000145.1 GCA_012520235.1 Fretibacterium sp. | reverse complement strand
TTCCCATGTCAGGAGAGCAAAGGCAGCGCACAAATTTTGTCTTTTGCCAACCTGCAGGATCCTGCGGTTCAGGCTATTGCCAACCGTCCGTCCCGTACCGATTGACGTTGTCCTTGTCGATGAGGAAGGTGGGGATCACGATATTTTTCTTAACTTCCTCTCGCTCAAGGATGGTGTAGGCCGCCTTGATGGTCTCCGAGCCGATGGAGTTCGGGCTCTGAGCGGCGGTTCCGGTCATCTTTCCTGCCGCGATGAGCTTCTTTGCATCAGGGCTTCCGTCCACTCCATAGACAAGCACGAACCTCTCGGGACGTGCCGCAAGGGCGTTCATGCAACCCAGCGCCGAAGGATCGTTCACACAGAAAAACGCGGCCAGGTCCGAGGTACTCTGAAGGACGTTCTCAGCCAAAGGCAGGGTCACACCGGTGTCGCCCTTGCCATCAAGCTCGACGACCACCTCAAAGTAGTTTGTTATCGTGTCGTAAAACCCTTTGATGCGCTCTATGCAAGCCCCATCGGCAAGGGAATGTATCACAGCCACCTTGCTGCCCCTCGGCAGTTTTTCCATCATGTCCCTGGCGACGACGACGCCCGCGTTGTAGTTGTCGGAGGTGACAACCGCAGCCACCAGGTCGAGGTCCATGACAGGGGTTTCAAAGTTGATGACGGGGATCCCCGCATCCTTGCAGGCGATCAGAGCGCTTTTGATCTCTGCGGGGGCCAACGGCGCAACCAGAAGGATATCTATCTTGTCGGCAATCAGGTCGCCAATCACGTCGTTCATGCGGGCCTGGTCGCTCGGGGTATCAATCGTGACGTAAAGGTCACCACGCGCCCTGACCGCCTCTTTGATGGGCTTCTCAATGGCAAGCCAGAAGGAGTTGTTGGTGATAGCGGGGACGTAAGCCACCTTGAACTCCTCCTTCGCTTCCGCAGGCAGAGTGGTGACAGACAATACAACCGTAAAGACAAGCAACATCAGGAGAGCAAAAAACTTTTTCATAACGTACTACCTCCCTTTTTATCTTCCCTGTGAATAAATCCGCAGATTACGCAGATGGACGCAGATTTTTAAAGAACCTTTCAAAGTGCTTTTAGCCTTTTAATCAAGAGTTTTTTATCTTTCTAATCTGTGAAATCTGTGAAATCTGTGCAATCTGCGGATAATCTTTTAGAAGGTGAAGCCATTGAGGCATGAGAAAACAACGGTCATTAGGCCAGGGGTTTTCTGATATCAATAAATCCGCAGACAAGGTGAGCCTTTCATTAAGCCATCTGTGAAATTTGAGTTAGCAAGTTGGAGCGGAGCTGCGTTAGAATTAAGGCAGGCTGCCTGAGCCATACGATTTTGTGATTTTTTGTTTAAGGAGAGGAGCCGATGAGAGGGATGACGGACAGCGAGGGTGGACAAGACCGAAGCAAGCCTGAGGAGGGAGCGACCGCGAACGTGGAGAAGGTGAAAAAAACTCCCGTCCTCCGCTGGCGGCCTGACGGAGGGACGGTCCGTGAGCTGGACCCGGTGCTGGTGGAGCGCAAGCTGACCCTCTCCGTCAACGGCCGCACCCTGACACAGATAAACTATACTCCGGGCAGCGAGCGCGAGCTGATCTTCGGCTTTTTAAGGACGGAGGGCTATCTCAAGAATGCCGACGAGGTGCTGAGCCTGACGATGAACGGGTCCGACGCCCTTGTTCAGATGGCGGTCCTGAGAGAGCCGGGCGACCCCGGTCCCCTGCCTCCGCTGAAGTGGGATCCGCACGTCATCCGCCGACACGCTAAGGCGCTGCTCTCCCGGTCGGAGCTCTTCAGGATAACGGGCAACGTGCATTCGGCTCTGCTGGTCCGGGGGGAGCAGGTCCTTGCTTTCGGGGAGGACATGGGGCGCTTCAACGCCATCGACAAGTGTGTGGGATGCGCCCTCCTCAGAGGCGAGCCCCTGAGAGACTGCGCGCTCCTCACCAGCGGGCGCCTGCCGCTGGGTATGGTCATGAAGGCAGCGAATGCCGGGATACCTCTGATCGTCTCACGCTCGGCCCCCACGTCGGCAGCCCTCGCCTTTGCGGCACGCTACGGGCTTCAGATCGTGGGCTTCGCACGAGGTGAGGGCATGAACATCTACGGGGGGAGCTGAAGGCTAAAAGCTCACCACCGTGACGCCATATCCCCCCTCCCCGACCTCGCCCAGACGGTAGGAGCGGACGTACTTGAGCCGGGAGCAGAGCGCATGCACCTCCCGTCTCAGGATACCCTCGCCACGGCCATGTATGATCATGACGCTTGAGTATCCGGCCCGATACGCCTTGTCGAGGTACCGCGACAGCAGCGGCATAGCCTCATCGACGTTCATGCCCCGTATAGCCAGGGAGGAGGGGACGCTCTCGGGCCTTTGGAGCACTGTGGTGTCGGTGGGAGGGTGCGCGACCTTCGCCTTTTTGTCCGTGGAGATCAGCTGGTCCACCGAAACCTCAAGGTTCATGGGCCCGGCGATGAGGCGCGCCTTGCCGTTCCTGATGGAGTCGATGAGTCCGACGATGCTGCTGCCCGCCACCTGAACCGTCATGCCCACCGCGGGCTCGAACACCTGCTTGTCCCGGATCTCGCGCTCCACCCTCTTTGCCTGCCGCGCGTCCATGCTCTGACGCATCTTCCGAGCCTCTTTGCGCGTCCCCTCAAGGCCGCGCCGTGCCGCCGTCTTCACGCTCTCCTCCAGACCGCGGATCATCTCCCGCGATGTCTCCTCCGCCCGAGACAGCAGCATCGCCGCGCGCCGATCTGCCGCCTCAATGATGCGGTCCTTTTGCAACTCCAGCTCCGCCACCCGGTCCTCGTAGACCCGTTTGAGGCGTTTCATCTCCGCCCTCTCGCCCTCAAGCTCCCGCTCCGCCCGATCCAGAGCTGCCCGACGCTCGTTGAGCTCCCCCATCAGCTCCTCCACGGAGACTTCCCGGCTACGCAGGGACTCGCGCGCAGCGTCCAGGATCGGCTCGGGCATCCCGTAGCGCGCTGCGATCGCCAGGGCGTTGCTCTTGCCTGGCACACCCATCAGGAGCCGGTAGGTCGGAGCCAGCTTCTCCACGTCAAACTCCATGCTGGCAGTCTCGACACCGGGCGCCGTGAGGGCGTACTGTTTGATGGGATTGTGGTGCGTGGTCGCTAAGGTCAGGGTCTTCCGCTTCCTCAGAGTGTCGAGGATGGCAATGCCCAGGGCCGCCCCCTCATGAGGGTCCGTCCCGGCCCCCAGCTCGTCCAGCAGGACGATGGATCTGCGGGTAGCGTCCCTGAGGATGTCGATGATCTTCCTGAGGTGCGCACTGAAGGTGGAGAGGTTCTGCTCGATGCTCTGTTCGTCGCCGATGTCCGCAAAGATGGCGTCAAAATCCCCCACCACCGACCCGTCCCGGACCGGCAGGGGCAACCCGGACCAGGCCATCGCCACGCAGAGCCCCACAATCTTGAGCACCACCGTCTTGCCGCCCGTGTTGGGGCCCGTGACCACGAGCGTGGAGAAGCTTGAACCGCAACCCACGTCCACGGGGACGGCCGCGTCGTACAGCAGCGGATGCCGTGCCCCCTGCAGGACGAACCGCCTTTGCCGCGTCAGCTCGGGCAGGATCCAACGTCTCTTCCGCATCACCTCGCTTGCTGAGAAGACGAGGTCCAGCTCCCCCAGGACGTCCTCCGCCTCGACGATGGCGCGTTCCCGGGTCAGGATCTGGCGCGTCAGACCCTTCAGGATCCGGAACTCCTCGTCCCGCTCCTCACGCGTCCTGAGCATCAGCCCGTTGTTGAGGGAGGAGAGCGAACGCGGCTCCATGTAGACGGAGTTCCCGGAGGCGGATCGGTCCACTGCCAGCCCCGGAAAACGATTGATGTACTCCTGCCGCACCAACAATAAGAACCGCCCGTCCCGCCAGGCCAGGGACCGTTCCTGGAGCATGTTTGCGATGCTCGGGTCGTCTATCAAGCGCTGGGCCGAGGCACGTGCTGTCCTCTTCAGGCCCTCCAGAGCCTCGCGGATCTCCCTGAGCTTTGGGCTGGCGCCGTCCGCCAGTCGGCCCGAGTCCTCCAGGACCGCCAGGCTCTCCAGCTCGGGGCTGAAGTCGCGCAGACGCCCCTGCGGGCCCTCAAACGCAGGGTACGTCGTCGACAAGGTCTGAAGCGCCTCACGCATTCGTTTGGCTAGGGCCAGCAACACACGTACCTGTACCAGCTCATCGCCCGAGAGCAGGCCGCTCCTCCTGGCTGCCTCAAAGAGCCCCGAGACACAGACCACGTTTGAGCTCCAGGGCAGCTCATCGCCCCGCCCGTCGTCCTCACACCTTCTCCAGGCCTCCAGAAGAGAGCGTCTCTTCTCCAACTGGTCAAAGGCGCCACAGGGGGCACAGCGGTCCAACGCACGCTCACCCAGCTCGCTGCGCAGGTTCTCTCTGAAGGGATAAAGAGCTCTCCGAAACTCCAGGAGCTCCAGCACCGCATCCGTCACGCGCATCGTCGCTCGGGCTTTCTCATCACCCGGTCTGGACTTGAGCTCAGGCTTCGACTTTACGGGCTCGGGGCAGAGGTTCGGAGCTCTCGGGCTTAGGCTCCTCGGGGAAGGACCCCTCGCGTCTCTCAGGGCCCGGCCCTCTCAGAGGGGACAGGTCAAGCCAGTTCCGCTCCTCCATAAAGGAGCGCACGGGCGGCCACACGACGGCAGCCCCTCTCATCGCGTAGCTCTCCTTCATCCAGTCGCTGGGGATGAGGGTGGGGAAGATGGAGACCACGCCGTAGATGAACAACACGAGGCAGCAGGCCTTCAGAACGCCCATCCCGGCGCCCAGCAGATGGTCCATAAAGGACAGGCGGGCCGCCTTCACCAGAAGCCCCACCAGTCCGCCCAGGAGGGCAAAGACCAGCGACGCGCCGATGAAGATGGCGATGGAGCACAGGAGCTCCGTGATGGTGGGGTCCCAGGAAGGGAAGAAGCCCAGGATCAGCTCCGCTGCAGGCCGTGCAAAGGTCCAGCCGAAGAAAATCCCGGCCAGCAGGCCCAGCAGCGAAAAAATCTCACCCGTCAGACCGCGCAGAGCCCCCCGGACCAGGAAGAAAGCCAGGACACACCCCATTGCGATATCAAAAATCCAGGCAAACGACATGCCTTTATCCCCTCTCCTCTCAAGAAAAACAGCCGGGCAGCGGTTCTCGAAAAACCGGCTTCCCAGGCATTATATCACCCTTCCGGCGGGCCCGGAGCTTTGCGTTTTCGTGCTATCATGTCTTTGATGCCGGGCTCGGCCGGAAATATAATGACAAGAACACTGGAGAAGAGGTGCTTTAAGGATGGATGCCAAGGAGATGAGTGCGGCTCAGAGCGCCGTTTTGACAAGGCTGGAGGAGATGGGGGTTCCCTTTGAGATCGACCGCCACGAGGCCGTCTACACGATAGAGGCGATGGTGGAGTTGGGGCTGGACAAGCGCGGGGATATAGTCAAAAACCTGTTTCTGAGGGACGCAAAGGGTAAGCGCCACTTTCTCGTGGTCCTGCCCGGCGACAAACAGGCGGACCTCAAGGCCATACGCGCCCAGCTGGGCTGCACCGCGCTCAGTTTCGGCTCTGAGGACCGACTGGACCGCTGCCTCAAGCTCTCCAAGGGCGCGGTCTCGCCCCTGGGGGTCCTCAACGACTCCGATCACGCCGTGGAGGTGGTCCTGGACAAGGACCTCATCGGCAAAAAGAGCCTGGGGGTCCACCCAAACGACAACACCGCGACGCTCTGGCTGACCTACGACGACCTCAAAAAAGTCATCGACGCCTGCGGCAACAAAGTACACTTCATCAAGCTCTGACGATAGGGCTCAGCCTTTTGAAAAACAGAAATGGCTTCGGTCAAAAGGAACGTATCTCGATTTTATAAACCCATTGTCTGTCTCTGAGTGCCCTTATTTCATCTCAAGGAGTGGGTTATGTGAGGTGAGTTTAACTGTTCCCTGCAAGGTGCTTCAAGGGCATGTTCTTTCTTTGCAGGGGTCTCACCTGTGAATTTTGCTTGCATCCAACCCTATGTCCGACAGGATTTTCAGCAGCAGTCCAGGGCCGATAGATTCCCCGGCATGCATGGGGATAATGGTGGCTCTGCCATCTGGATGAGTGAATTTAGCATGGCTCCCCTTCTGGCTTTCCTTTTAAAACCCCTGCTCCTCGACCAACCGGACAACCTCTCGAGCCGTCAGAGAGGGAAGGCACGGACTCACGACACCGTGACCCTCTGAACGCCAATAAACTCCGACTGGGGCATATCAGCGTCCTCGAGATAGAGCGCGATAGCCTCCTCCATTCGAGGGGTCAGCTCTTCGATGATGCGGGCCTGAGTATGGCACCCCGGCAAAGCCGGGACACTACCGACGTACCAGCCTTCAGAGTCTCGCTCAATGACCATGTAATATGTCTTCATGAGATGGGCTCCTCCTTGTCTGTTCCGTTGCTTTCAGAAAATTCCGTGCACCACCCGGTCTTTGCGGAGCGGTACTCCTTTCCAAGATTTTCACCTCAGGTCTTACCCGGTTTGTAAAAAGGCCTTCCTGGTTCATGATGGCTTCACCCCAAGGACCTCGAACAGATCCTCGACAAAGGGTTTGAAATTCTGCGGGCATTTTTCAATAAGATCATGAAGATTGGATCGCTTCAGAATCCATGGGACATCGATGGTATCCTTGTATTTTTTGCCAACATCATTGAAAAGCGCTTCTACGATACGTTTTGGCGGCTTGTCATGGTTTTGGTTTTCTACCGGTTTTGCCCAGGACTGTGAGAGTTTTGATCTCTCAAGCCGGACAAGCAGCGGCTCTTCCGAGGCCAGAATCAAGGCCTCCAGATCATGTTTGAAACAATGCACAAAGAAACGCTCAACCAGCCGGTCATCACATCCTCTGCTTTGCACCTCTTCGCTGAATTTTCGACGCAAAGCGCTTTTCAATTCAGCGTAGGTCGTATGGGGAAAAGGCTTGTTCTGTGGATAAAGGTCCGGAACAAGAAAGACATAACTATCCGGCCTGTTTCGCAGAATATTGATTGCGCGTACAGGTCCTTTGTTCAAAAGGGGCTCCTTGCCGCCTAAAGGATAAAAATCGACGGTCTTTCCCTTCTGTTTGGCAACCTTAATAACCCCGGCAAACAACTCTCGCATGCCTAGTTGATCACTTGGCCCCTCGACATAAACAAAAACCTCGCTCATGCCAGGGCCTCCAATTCGTCGGTGCGGTGCATTTTTTCCAGCTCGTCACGGCCGAAATCCTCCAGATTGTCCAGCAATGTTTGGGAATCGCTGACTTCGACAAAGACGCTCTTGCCATCTTCCTTTTTCATGACGGCGATATTTTTCAAATCAAACTGAGTGAGGAAATAGGAGGAATGTGTCGCCAGAATCACTTGAGTGCGCTGAGATGCCTTTTCAAACAACCCGGCCAAAATCGGCAAAGTCCTTGGATGAACTCCCTGATCCGGCTCGTCAATACAGATCAGGGTCGGAGGAGAAGGCATAACGCACAAAGTCGCCCAGGCTATAAACCGAAGCGTTCCATCGGATAAATCGGCCAGGCTCAGGTCCGTATCAATATTCTCCTCTTGCCAAAAGGCTATAACTTCGCCGGGACCACCCCTGGCCTTGACATTAAGATCCCTGAATCCTGGAATAGCAGCTTTGATAACAGATTTGAGCTCATCAAAAGACTCCGGATGTTCGGTCATCAGATTGAACAACACCGCGCTCAAGTTGCCGGCGTCTTCATGCAAGACTGGCTCTTGACTAGTTGGGACCGATTTCCTGATTTTCTCGTTGTGGATATGAAAGGAGTTGTAGAATCGCCAACCCCGGATATATTCCCTTAAGTTAAACAAGGTGACAAGATTGGAATCTGTTATTGCTCCAAGGGCAAGCTGATTAGGTTTCTTTAAATCCCACTCTTTACGTTTAAAATGTCTATCCTCGGGATCTCGAACCACCCCTTTGCCATCTTTGAAATTCATAAAGGTATAGCTCGTGTCAAAGCCCTCGTGCAGCGGCTCCTTGGTGATCACCCTCTCAAAGGTTACCTTGGTGGAGCCTACCGGTCCCATCAATTCTCCCTGGTAATATAGGGGAACTTGTTCTCTCAGGTCGACTTCCGCACTCCACCAGAGTTTGTCAGGACCCGGTTTATGGAAAATTTGCTGCCCGATGGTTCCCTCAACGATTTCGGGTGGAATCTCCTGGTAACAGGCATCCCGAATAAACTTCAAGAATTCGAAAAGGCTTGATTTACCCGACCCATTAGCTCCAACGATGACCTGCAAAGGGGACAGATTTACCGTAATGTCATCAAATGGCCGATATCCTCTGATTTTTATGGACGGCATTCGGTAATAGTCGAACAGCATAACCACACCTTTCCGTTCTGCGAAGCTTTTCGACCGAAGGAAACTGCCTCCTTCTGGTCAAACAGCATCATCATGATGTCCAGCTCTTCCACCTCGTTGATACCATTATACAACCAACCCAAAAGCCCAATAAAAAGCCTGTCCTTAAAGCATCTCCTTGGATTTTTGGTCCCTCTCCTCCGGCACTCCTCCCTCCCCTGACTTTCCGCCCGACTTTTCGTCCGTCCGCGACACAAAAGACGGGCGCTGTGTGTTATCCTTAGAGCATGGTCTGCACTGGCGCCGGACAGGGACCCCGGGTTTTTCGTCAGGCGAGCCGGCAGGACATTGGCCTGAGGAGAACGCTTAAAAACACTCAGAAAAGAATCAAAAAAGAGTCAAAAGCGAATCAAAAACAATGAAGAAAACGGGAGGCGATTGCAGTGACGGTACTGATGAAGGGTGCGGAGGTATCCGCCGCCATGAAGGAGAGCCTTTTGGCCGAGTTATCCGCTCTGAAATCCGAAGGGATTGAGCCCAAGCTGGGCATCGTCCGCGTGGGAGCGCGTCCGGACGACCTCTCCTACGAGCGTGGGGCCTTGAAGCGCTTTGACGGGCTTGGGATCCCCACGCAGGTCTTCGAGCTTCCGGAGGACATCACGCAAGCTGCTTTTGAGACCGAGTTCCGGAAGATCAACGACGACCCGTCCGTGCACGGGATCCTCGTCTTCCAACCCCTGCCCTCTCACCTTGACAACGACTGGGTGCGCACCCACATCAACCCTCTCAAGGACGTGGACGGCATGAGCCCCCTCTCCTCTGCCAAGGTCTTTGCGGGCGATAAAGACGGATTTGCGCCCTGCACCCCCAGCGCGGTGATGGAGATGCTGGCCCATTACGGCGTCGAGCTGAAGGGCAAAAACGTGACCATCGTGGGCCGCAGCATGGTGGTCGGGCGGCCTCTGGCCATGCTGATGCTGGCCGAACACGCCACCGTCACCATCTGCCACACCCGGACCGTGGACATGCCGTCCATATGCAAACGCGCGGACATCCTGGTGGCGGCGGCCGGCAAGGCCAAGATGATCGGGGCCGATTACGTGACGGAGCACAGCATCGTGGCCGATGTGGGGATAAACGTGGACCCGGAGGGCAAGCTGTGCGGCGACGTGGATTTTGACGCCGTCTCCCCCATTGTCAGGATGATCAGTCCCGTGCCGGGCGGCGTCGGGGCCGTGACCACCTCCGTGCTGGCCAAGAACGTCCTGAAGGCCGCGCGTCTCCTGGCGGCGCAGAAAAAATCCTGAACAGCTCTCCCTGAAAGAATCCTGAAACCTCGGACTTGAACCAAGCGCGCAGGACGCGCTAAGGCAACGCAAAAAACACAGGGGCCGCGCAAAACGCGCGGCCCCTGAAATTATGGTCAAAAGGCAGCCCAAAGACTTGATCTCCCGGAAACAAAAAGCCCCCGCAGATACCGTGTCTTGAAAGTCTTGACCCGTTCCCCATTAAGGTGAGGAATCGCCTCGTCTCAGTTCAGTCAGCCTCAAGAGCCGTCATCCCCGACAAGGACGTTTTTCCTCATAGGACACGAGCGTTGGCTCAAGACATTATCGCGATCACGTATACCGCAGGGGTCTATCTCTTTGTCTTGTCCATGATTATATCATAACGGCTGCGGCCAGCCCCGTGAGAGAGCAAGGAAACAGGAATTTGGGGAAAAATTCCTGCACTCCTTTTTTCCTGTCTGTCCCGGCCAAAGGGAGCACAGCAACGTGATATACTAAGGACAGGCATTCAGCAGGAAAAACGCTTGGAAAAAATCAAAAAAGATTTGGCCGCCCTTTTTCAAGGTCCGGCCGAGAACAGGAGGGGTCAATCAATATGAGCAACAACTGGAAAAAGAACTTCAGCAATGTCGCGCTCAGTTCCAAGCCGTCCCCGGTGCGTGAGCTCCTCAAGGTCATCCGCCAACCTGGTATGATCTCCTTCGCTGGTGGGATGCCCGCTCCGGAAGTTTTCCCGGCCGAGCAGTTCCATGAGGGCTCGGAGAAGCTCAGGACCGACGCCCCGCTTCTGCTCCAATACGGCACCACCGAGGGTTACGAACCTCTCAGGGAGTTCCTGTCCAAGTGGACGGCTCCCCGGATGGGCCGTGAGGTGGGGCTGGACGAGATGCTTCTGACGACGGGCTCACAGCAGGCTCTGGACCTCCTGGGCTGGGCTATGCTCGACCCTGGCGACGTCGTCATCACGGAGGATCCAACCTACATGGCCGCCCTCAACACCTTCCGCAACCATGGCGCCCAGTTCGCCAGCGTGCCCATGGACAGTGAGGGTATGATGGTCTCGGAGCTGCCCCCGCTCATTGAGCGTCTCCGCGCCTCCGGCAAGAAGCCGAAGTTTATCTACACCATCATCAACTTCCAGAACCCCGCCGGAGCCACCACCACCGTGGAGCGCCGTAAGGAGCTGGTGGACATCGCTGCCCGTTACGACCTCACCATCTTCGAGGACGACCCTTACGGATACGTGCGCTTTGATGGCGAGCACTTGCCCTCCGTCTTCTCCTTTGACAAGTCGGGCAACACCCTCTACGCGGGCTCCTTCTCCAAGATTCTGTCGCCCGGCGTACGCATCGGCTGGGTGAGCGGCGCCAAGGAGATAATCCGGCAGATGGCCATCTTCAAACAGACCACTGACCTCTGCTCCAGCCCCATCACTCAGGTCCTGACCCACGAGTACTGCCGCAAAGGCTACCTGGACGCACATCTGCCGAGCATCATCAAGAACTACCGCGAGAAGCGCGATGCCATGGAGGCCAGCTTTGAGAAGCATCTGGCGCCCCTGGGCGTCACCTGGGTCAAGCCACAGGGCGGCTTCTTCTACTGGATCAACACGGGCGCCATCGACAGCGACGAGCTGGCCAAAAGAGCCATTGAGAAAAAGGTGGCCATCCTGCCCGGCGCACCCTTCTGCGTCGACCCGGAGGCCGGTAAACACGCCGCGCGCATCAACTACACCTTCTCCAATCCGGACGTCATTGAGGAAGGCGTCTCCCGGCTGGCTCAAGCCATCCAGGAGATGCGCATCCCAGCTTAGGGGACTCAGGCCCCACAGCCACGGGGTCAAGGAAGGGAGCGCACAGTCCCATGTTCAGTCAGGAAGGACTGTGGTTTGCCTGCATAGTTATCAGAGTTACCGTTATCAGAAGGGATGGGGCCGCAAGGCCCTGTCCCTTTATTCAAAGTTTGAAGTTTGAAGTTTGAAGTTTGAAGTTCAAAATTTCCGTCAGTTTTTTTGCCGTGGATTCCGGAGGTGAAGTTTTCCTATGCCCATGGAGATAATCGCTCAATGGCAGCGCCCTGAGGGGCGTTCGGTGCGGTGTTCGCTCTGTTTCCGGGGCTGTCTCCTGGCGCCGGGCGAGACGGGGTTCTGCGGGGCGCGGATGGTTCCGGAGCTGCCGGAGGGCGCGACCGCCCGGCTCGTCTCCCCGTGGCTGGGGGGCTTTGTCTCTCAGGCTGTGGACCCCATTGAGAAAAAGCCTCTGTATCACTGGCGGCCCGGGAGCCTCATCTACTCTCTGGGCAGCGTCGGCTGCACGATGGCCTGCCCCTTCTGCCAGAATCACTCCATCTCCCGGCCCGAGCCCGCCCGGCTCCCCAGGCTCCTGGATCGGGGCCTGAAAATCCCGCCGGAGGAGCTGGCCCCACGCACCCGTGGCCTGGGGCTCTCCGCCGTCGCCCTCACCTACAACGAACCGACGCTCCAGGCGGAGTACATCCTGAAGGCAGCACCGCTCCTCAGGCAACAAGGCATAGCGCTTGTACTGGTCACCAACGGCATGGTCTCCCCTGCCCCGGCCGAGGCGCTTGCCCCCTGGGTGGACGCAGCCAACATCGACCTCAAAACCTTCAATACGGAGGCTTATGCCCGGCTGGGCGGCTCGCTGGACACGGTAAAGTCGACCATAACGACCTGGGTGCGGGCAGGAGTCCACGTGGAGGTGACCTGCCTGGTGGTGCCCGGCATCAGCGACTCCATCGGGGAGCTTGAGGCGATGACAGATTGGCTGGCCTCGCTCTCCCCGGACCTGCCCCTGCACCTGTCACGCTATTTTCCGTCCTTTCATTACAACGCGCCTCCGACGGATAGGCGGCTCCTCGACCGCATGGCCGAGACTGCCCAAAGACGGCTCCGCCACGTCCACCTGGGGAACGTGTGAGCCCAAAATCCACAGGTTAAAAACCGTGGGTTTTCCCCACGCCCACACCCGCAAGGGAACAAGTCCCCCTGACCCTTTTCTCAGGACTGCGGGCCTGAAAATCAGGGAGGAGAAGCGGCTCCGAGGAGAAGAAAAATAGCAGGGGCTTTTCAGCCCCTGCTATTTTTCTTCGTTGCCGTCGCGCTTATAGCGTCCCCATGCATAACCGCCAAAACCAAAAGACCCTCCATAAGCAACAATCTTAAAAATTTCGACTAGCATTTGCTCTTTATCTTTCCAAACCGCAAAGATAAGGAACAGAGTTGCAGCGAATATAAAAACGGTGAAAAGCTTGAGGGTTTTGGCTTCAAGGGTTTGTTTGTAAAGTCTTTCGTCCTTACGATCTCGTTCTGTGGCTTCAAGTTGTTGCTGAGCATAGAGCAGATGACGCTCATCCGCTTTTTGGCCAGCCCGTATTTTTTCCCTTTCGAGATCGAGTTCCTTTTCCTTCAAGGCTAATTCCTGCTTTTGATTTTCCAGAAATCGTTCAAAAAACACAGGGTCTACCGGCCGATTGTCCGTGTTGCTCATAATTCAACCTCGTACCTTGGGGTTGAGAGTTTTACCCGTACCTTGCCGAAATCATGAGACTTGCCCAAGGTGGGGGGGATAACATGGAACGAAGCTATTTCGCTCGGGTTCTCCTTCATCATCTCAAAAAAATCAGCAGGAGTAAGATCTATGGTATCTTTACGAACCGTTTCAACCGTGAGCATTTTCCCACCTCCTGGAGAAATTATACATCAATGAATCAAACGATCCAACCAATCCATCCACCACACCTACCAGGTTTTCAAGCTCGCCGGATGGGCAACGATACTGAGTCCATCACCGGGTTCCTTCCTCCTCTCCTCCCCGGCCTGACCTCCTTATCAGCAGCTCCTCGGCGGCAAAACATGCTCGTGCCGCACTCAACCCCGGAATACGACAGGACCCGGCCCAACAGGGCCGGGTCCAACATCCTTCAACATCCTTCAGGACTGCGGGCCTGAAAATCAGGGAGGAGAAGCGGCTCCTGCGCCGTCAGCGGCTCCTGCGCCGTCAGCCTCTCCTGCTTCTTCAGTCCTTTTTCAGGAGGTAGTCAGAGAGCCCCCGAACGGAGGTCGTCCGGGCGCTTGCGGGGTCGTAGCTGCAATAGTCCGTCAGGAGCAGCTCCACGTTCTTCCTGAGCGCCACCGGGCGGAGCTGCCCCAAGAGACGCTCGGGGCTGCGCCAGGCCACGGGCTCTCGCCCCGCGTCGGTGCGCCAGGTGGAGAGCAGGGTGAACTCCTGCTCCCACGAGTGGGCGCTGCTCCTGCCAAACCAGGAGCCTAGCCATTTCTCCGCCGGCAGGCTGAGAGTAACCCCTGCGTTGGTGAAATCCTTGCCCGGCGTAAGCCGGTCCGTCCGTGTCAGCCAGAAGCCAACCTCCGTGTCGTCCCAACGCCGGACAGCCGAAACCCTGGCCCCGGTGTCGGAATCCGCAAATCGGCCGTAGCTCACTTGCAGGTCCAGGTTCAGGCCAGGGACATCGTAACCGGCCTGAAGCCAGGCAACCCTGCGCCAGGGGTCAGCCGTCTTGTCATCGAAGGAGAGGAGCGCGTATCGGAACTGTCCCTCCGCGAGCCCGGCAAAGGACCAGGGGTCTCGGTCACGAAAAACCCCCAACCGCGCACCGACCCACCAGCGGCCGTCCTTCGAGTAAAGGCGTCCCCAGAGGTTCAGGCCAAAATCCTGGTCTCCCAGCCAGCCAGCTTCGCCCAGCAACCAGAGGCCTGTCTCATCCTGACCCTTCAGGCTCCTCAGATAGCTGACCACAGCCTGATGGATGCGAATTTGATCGCTCATGTTGGGCTCCCAGGGGATCTCTACCTCGTTACGGAGGGGGAACCGGACGTCCGCAAAGGCCGCCCAGCCGTTTGAATACCGCCCCTCATAGATGAGGTCCAGGCTCCAGCGGTCCTGATAGTCGTCGTCCAGGGTCCGGTCGATGCGCGGTTCGTAGACCGGCATCGCCTTGAGGGTGTGCCGGCCCCGTTTGCTCATGAAGCCCTTGCTGTGGTAAAGCCACCGACTATTCTGCGGGACGAGCCGCTCAAAGAGGTCACCGTCCGCCCAGACAAAGATTGCGGCCCTCAGAGGCTCCTTGGAGTCAAGGTCCCGTGAGCGCAGGGCAAAGAGCAGCTCACCGGGGAACTCGGCTGCCACCACCGGAATCCCCCTCAGAGAGGGGACCAGGACCACGGAGTCGAGGTGAGGGAGCAGGGAGGAGAGCACCACCAGGACCCGCACCATCGCCTCGGCGTGGGAGGAGTGTCCGTAGTTCTCGTACGCCAGGACCACCTTGCGGTCCGTTATGCCAAGCTCGACGTCCCTCACCCGGACAAACTCGCTCAGGGCCTCCTGGATTCGGGCACCCAGAACATCCGGAGGCACGTCGCCCCATTGGGCCGCACGAGCCCCTCCGGGCTGTCCGTAGTGCTTCTGGAGGGAGTTGGGAGCTTCTCCGAAGAGATAAGGACCGGCCAGGTCAAAGCGTTGTGAGAGAGAGAAGACCCATTCCTCCCCTCTCTGCCAGCTGACCGAGCCCTCCATGCCCCAGGGTGCGCGGAAGACGACGCCGACGTTGTATTTTTTCTTGGGCTGGCCGGGGTGGGGTTTATGCCCGCTTGCCTGGTCCTGGGAGTAGTCCATAGGGCTGTACTCCGCCTTCAGGGTCAGCCAGTCGAAGACATCCCAGGTGACCCCGCCAAAGAGCCCGTTCATCCGGTCCGTCCCGTACCCCAGAGTCAGGGCAAGTCGGTCCCGGCGCCACGTGGCCACTCCGTACCACGCCTTCATCAGCTCCGTCCCCATGATGTCCGTGACCCCGACAGCCAGAGAGGGGATGTACCAGAGGTCCGAATGGTGCAGCATCAGCTTGAGGTCGATGGCCTTGTCCATATAACGCCGCCCGATGCCTTTATTGTTGATGGCGCCTGTCCAGGAGACGTGTACGTTGTCGAAGGTGGAGAGCCGCGTGTTGATCTCCAGCCAGGGCAGCCAGGCCAGGTCCACGTAATAAAAGCTGTAGGGCGAGGCATAGGTGGCGCCGAAACGCCCCGTCCCGTCGTCGGGCATCTCCGCCGTCGGATACTCCCACAGGCCCACATAACCGGGGTTGGCTCCGGTGGGCTTCCCTCCCACAAAAGAAGAAGCCCAAGCACCCTCAAGCCCGAGCCCCAGCAGAAAGAGCAAGAGCAACAGGAGGCCTCCCATTTTTTTCACGCCATCCTCACCCTCCAGAAGATCATCGTTCCTTAAATTTTAACATGTCGCAACCCCATTTTTAAAAATTAAGGAGCCGCAGAGGACAAATCAAAGGCACCTGAAGACAGGGACGGCATCCACGTTTCTCCTCTTTAGTCGCTTTTAATCGCAAAGATGAGTGCTTGTCAGATTTCTGCCAGGTTTTGTCATCGCGCGGGGTAGCCAACTGTGTCCTTAAAAGTAAAAAAGGCCTCCCATGGGGGAGGCCCTCTCTCAGTTCAGCGTTAAGTTAAGTAAGCGTTCCAGTTACTACTTCTTCC
>JAAYOR010000144.1 GCA_012520235.1 Fretibacterium sp. | reverse complement strand
GGTCGACGAAGTAGTTGCGGGCATCCTCCTCAGGGTCCTCTCCAATCACAGTGTTGTCAGGAACGAAATTATGGGAGTCGATTATCGTTTTTTTGATGCGACAGTTGTGTCCGATCACCACACTTTGGCCGATGATGCTCTCGTCGATCACAGAGCCGGACTGGATGACGCAATTTCGTGACAGGATGGAGCTGGAAACATGAGCCCCAAGGATGCGGCTTCCCTCAGCAGCCATCATTCGGTTGATGGTGCAGTCAAAGCCATTAACTGGGTAGGAGTAGGAGGGCGGATCCGCGAAGGAGACAGTTCGGATGGGCCACATAGGGTTGTAAAGAGTCATCTCGGAATCCGGGTCCAAAAGCTCCATGTGAGCTTGCCAATAGGCATTGATAGTCCCAACATCTCTCCAATAAGGCTTATCCGCACGCCAACGGTTCATTTGTTCCGAACCTCTTCCGCGGGAGTGAGGCAACTCGTTGGTCATAAAGTCATAAGCAAAGAGGCGCGCGTTCTGGCTGACTAGGCGAGGGATGATGTCCCGTCCAAAATCATGGCTGCTGGGCTGCTGCGAATCGAAAATGAGAGCTTCCTCCAAGACACCTCGGTCAAAGATATAGTTGCCCATTGAGACGTAGCTGAACCCGGGTTTTCCTGGTATTTCAGGGGGGGTTGCAGGTTTTTCCATGAATTCAATGATTCGACCTGAGGAATCGGTTTTGATGCAGCCGAACTGGTGGGCTTCAGCAGTAGGAACGACGTTGGCTGCTATGGTTACGTCAGCTTGGTTGTCAAGATGCCAATCGAGCATCTGCTCCACGTCCATTTTGTAGATATGGTCGGCAGCAAAGATGCAAACCCGGTCAGCATTGAAGAGAGAGACCAGATGTAAGTTCTGAAAAACGGCATCAGCAGTTCCCTGGAACCAGTGTTCACCCCTCCACATCTGGGCTGGCACCAGAGTCACGAAGAAGTCGCGCCCTCTCATGGCTCCGCCGAACTGCCACCCTCGTTCAATGTGCTCGTTGAGGGATTGGCTTTTGAACTGAACCAGGACATAAATAGCCAAAATACCGCTATTGACGAGGTTGGAGAGGGCAAAATCGATGATTCGATATTTTGAGGCGAAGTAGACTGCCGGCTTGGCACGATAGCGCGTCAAAGGCATCAAACGCTCGCCTTTTCCGCCTGCAAGAACGATTCCCAAAACTCTGCCATGTTTTCCTCTGTTCATAACGGAACCTCCCCTTGCTAAAAAATATTTCTTCTCGTCAGACGTCCTTCTCTTGGAGAGTAGATACAGACGTGACGACCTCAGGGTTGCCTCATTTGTTGGGGACGGAGGCCATTTCCCTGTAGAGCTTTTCGTAAAGGAGAGCTGATTTATCCCAGGTGAAGTTTTCTTGCATGTCTCTTTTCACGATCTTTTTCCAAAGAGCAGTTTTCGAAAATCGAGTTACAGCGCGCCTCAAGGCCCACATCATCCCGGAAGTATCGCAGGTGAGGAAGGTGAAGCCATTCCCCCCTTCAGGATTGTCCACATCGAACACGGTGTCACGCAGACCGCCCACCTCGCGAACGACCGGCACGGTGCCATATCTCATGGCTATCATTTGGGAGAGCCCGCAAGGCTCAAACACGGAGGGCATCAGGAAGATATCGCCTCCTGCATAGAGGAGATGGGAGAGAGGCTCATTGTAGCCTCTGAAAAATCGAAGGACAGCTGGGTTTTGATCGCTTGCATGTTGCAGGGCGTTCTCAATCCAGGCATGACCGCTGCCTAAAAAGATAAAGCGGGCTCCCAGAGATGGAAAATGCTGCAGGGCTGGCAAAATGAGCGAGAATCCCTTTTGCTCCACAAGACGGCTGACGCAGACGACAACCGGCCCTGGCGAGCTGGCGGGGAGTTCTGCTTCCTTCAGAAGAGCGTTACGGCATTCGACTTTGCCGTCGGGTTTCTGAATGGAGTAGTTGGCGGGGAGCAAAGGGTCCGTCTCAGGATTCCAGAAATCTGTGTCGATGCCGTTCAGGATACCGTGCAGTTTATGTCGCTGGCGGAAGATAATTCCCGAGAGCTCCTGTGTGGACTCATAGGTTTGAATCTCCTGCGCATAGCGGGGGGAAACCGTAGTGACCGCGTCTGCTGCAACGATGGCCCCTTTTAGAAGGTTGATTTGACCGTGGAATTCAAGGCGCTCCATGTCAAAAGCCCAAGGCTCAAGACCGGATTCGTCGAGGAAGGAGTCTGGGGGAAAGACGCCCTGGTGCGCAACGTTGTGGAGTGTGATGATGCATTTGGCGTTTTTGTGTCGATAATGCCTGTGCCATGCCAGAGCGCAAGGTAAAAACGCGCTGGTCCAATCATGACAATGGTAGATATCAGGCTCCCAGCCGGAGGTTGTGTGGAGCTCCAGAGCTTGAAGGGAGAAGATGGCGAAGGGGCGTACAGATTGAAAATTAAGGACAGGGGGGTACATATCGCCACCATAGTCCTCCGACCTCAGAAAATAGACGGGGACCCCATCCACATCCGTGTGAATCACGGCAGCTTCCCGGACGCTCCAGGCATAAGAAACTCGGACGCGCTGAGGCAGCTCCACAGTTTTATGCCCTGCTTCCTCAACCTTTTTCATGACCCCCGGCCAAGCCGGGGTGATGACGCGAACATCAAGGCCGATGCGTTGCAAGGCTTTGGGTAAAGACCCCGCCACATCTCCCAGTCCTCCTACTTTGGAAAAAGGCGCGTATTCTGTTGTGACGAATAAGACTCTGGGCTTATCCTGTGCCACGACCTCACATCCCTCTGAAATCGATGGAATAGGCTTTTGAGGTGTACTCCTTTACAACTCGATGCGTGTTGAAGAAACTGGCGTTCAGAGCGATGGTATGACGCATCATGTCCAGCCATTTCTCCCGATCCTTGTAGTAGGTGGGGATTATCTTCTTCTCCAGCTTGTCATAGAGGTCAATGGCGTCCAGGGATTCATCGTAATGGTCGGAGATGTTTTCTCCGTCAGAGGGCTCGGGGCCGATGGACCAGCCTGTCACGTCTTCAATCCAGCCCTCTATCCACCATCCGTCCAGGACCGAGAAGTTCATGATGCCGTTCATCGTGCACTTCATTCCGCTGGTCCCGCTGGCTTCCCTGGGGCGCATGGGCGTGTTTAGCCACAGGTCAACGCCCTGTGTCAGGAGAGAGGCTATCTCCATATTGTAATTGTCGATAAAGACGATGGG
Organism: Fretibacterium sp.; assembly: GCA_012520235.1. Lineage (GTDB taxonomy): Bacteria > Synergistota > Synergistia > Synergistales > Aminobacteriaceae > JAAYOR01. The sequence continues at coordinate 13,012 of JAAYOR010000144.1, read as the reverse complement.
GACGGTGTCCTCAAGTTCACGGGCTGTCTTCTTGATCTTCTGTAGAAGGGCCTTACCTCCATTGTCGTGTGGATGAGACTTGCCTGCAAAGATGAACTGAACCTTGTGCCCTCCGGCCACCTCCAGAAATCGTTTGAGGTTGGAGAAAAGCAGATCTGCTCTCTTGTAAGTTGCGGCACGGCGCGCAAAGCCAAGGGTGAGCACTTCCGGGTCAAGCTGCTTTCCCGTGGTTTCGAGGACACGGGCAAACAGCCTCAATTTCGATGCCTGATGAGCCGACCAGAGGTCCTTCTTGGGGATGGTGAGAGCCTGGACAAGGCGGCCGGGATCCTGCTCCCAGCCTGGAATGTGGCGATTGTAAAGCTTACGCATCCCAGAGCTGACCCAGGTAGTGGGATGAACGCCGTTGGTGATCCAGTCCACAGAGTCCATCTTGAACATGGCGTTACTGACCTGAGCATGTTTTTTGGCAACACCATTGACGTAACGGCTGTACTTCAGTCCGAGTTCGGTTATTGAGACGCCGGGGGAGTCCGGCATCATGCGGCGGATAGTGCTTCGGTCCTCAGATGTGAATACCTGGTCTATCAGGCTGAATTCAAAATAATCGTGCCCGGCTGGGACTGGGGTGTGAGTGGTGAAGATAACCTGCTCCCGGATCTTGTCGGGATCGTAGTAACCCTGCTCTCTCATCAGGTCAAGGGTCAAAAACCCCGCGTGCCCTTCGTTAAGATGGAATGTCTCAATGTTCATATAGCCCAGGTCGCGCAGCATGCGCAATCCTCCCACTCCCAGGATGTATTCCTGACAGAGACGGTAGGAGTTGTCTCCCCCGTAGAGATACCAACACAGCCTGCGGTCATCCGGGTGATTGGGCTCCATATCGGTGTCCAGAAAGTAAACGGGCAGAGGATAACCGGTTGCCCCTATGATCTCGTAAACCCATACACCCACCTGGATCTCTCTTCCTTGAAGGGTGATAGCAACACGGTTGGGCAGAAGGGTTAGTTCATGGGCAGGGTTCCACTGCACGGGCTTTTCCTTTTGCCAGTCGTCGCTGTTGAATTCTTGAACAAAATATCCCTTGCGGTAAAGCAGAGTAACGCCCGCCATGGGTACGCCAAGGTCCGCTGCACTTTTAAGGATGTCGCCCGCCAGGACGCCCAAGCCGCCCGAGTAGGTAGGGATGGATTCCTTGAGCCCCACCTCCATAGAGAAATAAGCCACGGAGCGGAAAGCAGGATCATTCTCCATCAGGCTCCTCAGTGAGTATCCAAGGTCACTGCGATGCAGTCGCTGAATCATGTGTCAAAAACCCCTTTCAGCATCTTGACCGACTCACGATGAGGGTGTCGGTCAAGCCGTCGTTGAAATTTCAGTACGTCAACCGCTAACTGGTCTCTCAGAGCGGTGCTTTTACCCTTTTCTACAGTTGCATTATCTCACATAAGCGCCCTTTCGGGAAATCAAGTTGTTTTGTTGTTCAGGCTTTCTGCGGGACAGGAGGCAAGCGGCCGTATAATTCTGTGAGGGCACGGATACGCGAGGCCAGCTCCTTGGTTGCCTGATTGGAGGACATACGCCAGGTCCAGTTGCCGCTTGGAGTGGAGGGGATGTTTATGCGCCCTCTCTCGTCCAGTTCCAGGTGATCCTGCATAGGGACAACAGCGATATCAGCCACAGAGGCCATTGCCATTCGCACCATATCTCCTGCGATGCTGTCCTGATTGACCTCGTGCCCCAGATAGAGGATCAGGTTTGAGATTTCTCGAGCAGAGGCGTCTTTAAGAAACCATCCCAGCGTCGTGTTGTTGTCATGAGTTCCCGTGTATACAACGTTATCCCTTGTGTGGTTGTGAGGTGCGTAGGGATTTTCAGCCGGGTTTCCAAAAGCAAAATGGAGGACGAGCATCCCCGGGATCCTCATCCCGCGCCTGGCAGTCTCAATGCCGGGCGTCAGAATTCCCAGGTTTTCAGCCCAGAAAGGCATCTGTGGGAACTCCTGGCATAAGCGGGCGAAGAAATGTTCGTGTGGAACATTGCGCCAGCAACCCTTTTCGGCAGTGTCCGCATCGGCAGCGACGGACCAGTAACCGATAAGTCCTCGGAAATGATCGATGCGTATTTTGTCAAAGGAGGTCAAAAGATGCCTCAGGCGGCTTATCCACCATTGGAACCCGTCGGAAGCCATGGCATCCCAGCGATACAAAGGATTGCCCCAGAGTTGTCCTGTGGCGCTGAAGTAATCGGGAGGAACTCCCGCGACTGAAAGTGGGGTCAGAGTTTCATCCAGCTCAAACAGATGAGGATGGACCCAGACATCGGCACAATCCCGGGTCATGTAGATAGGCATGTCTCCCACAAGCTCAATTTCAAACTGCTCAAGGCACTCTCGAAAGTCAGCCATCTGAGAGGCGAAAACGAACTGCACAAAACGGTGGTACTCTATTTTATCCTGAAGGGTGAGCCAAGCATGGTGAAGAGCCTCATGATGGCGGAATTTCAAGGGCTCAGGCCAGTCATACCAGGGTTGCCCTCCTCGTTCTTCCTTAATAGCAGCAAAAAAACTGTAAGGTTCCAGCCAATAGCGGTTTGCGTCGAAGAAACAATCAAAATCCGTTTTAGCACCTGAGTTTTTGAAGTTAGCCCAGGCACGTTGCAAAAGCCCTTCCTTGCAGACGCGAACTCTGTCGTAATGGATGGGCCCTTGGGTAACGGTGGGGACTCCCTTCAGATCATCCTCATCCAGCAAGCCAGAGGAGACCAGAGCCTCTGGACTTATTAGCAGAGGGTTCCCTGCAAAGGCTGATGTGGGGCTGTAAGGAGAATTACCGCTTCCTCCATCGACGGGCCCCAGGGGCAGCACCTGCCAGACGGATTGACCGGCCTCCTTCAAAAATTCAGCAAATTTTGTGGCTTCTGGCCCCATATCTCCAATCCCATACTTGGATGGCAGGGAGGTCAGAGGCAGCAGGATTCCGCTTTTGCGTACCATCTATTTCCATCCTCCGCGACGTCTTTTTATAAACAATGGTTTATGGATGAATTTTTCAAGAAACATTTATTTTATGCTCTATTGTATCATTGCTTTGCCCTCTTGCGGACTTGCTCAGGAGAGAGGATGGGTTATTCGTCCTCCGCACAGCGTCATGGCGACCCCGATATTCCCAATGTCAGATACAGACGTCAGGAAGGGGTCCTGCTCCAGGACGACGAGATCTGCATCCATACCCGGAGCAATTGTCCCTCGTCTCTTTTCGTTGAAGCCGTTCCAGGCTCCGGCCCAGGTGTAGAGGTCGATAGCCTCAGCAACGGAAAGCTTCTCCTCCGGGACCCAGCTCTCGGGAGGAGCGTCTTGTAAGGCAGCGCGGTTCACTGCTGCGTGAACTCCTAAGAGGGGAGGCAATGTCTCTATGGGGGCGTCGGAGCCTGCCGAGAGCACCAACCCTTGACGCAGCATCGTCCGCCAGCGGTAACTGTGTTCGGCACGCTCTTTACCCAGATGGCGGAGCGCCATCATTCGGTCCGAAGGCACAAAACAGGGTTGGATCGCAGCCCCGAGGCGCAGGGCCTTCATGCGGGCAAGCTGGCGATCGTCCGCCATTTGAGCGTGGACGATCAGATGGCGCGATAGAGTGGGACGGAGGGTCTGAGCGCGCTCCAAAGCGTCCAGGCACATGTCTAGAGCGCTGTCTCCGATGGCATGCAGGGCCAGCTGCATTCCGGACGAATGGGCTAAGCACACCAGCTCATTCAAGACCTCGGGCTGGAACATGGCGATGCCATGGACTTCGGGCGCGTCTGCATAAGGTTCTCTTAAAAAGGCGGTGTGTCCGCCAAGCGAGCCGTCTGTGAGGAGTTTGATGGGACCAATTTGATAAAATGGGACTCCGTCGCCTGTCCTCCAGCTCTCGGAGAGGAAGTCCTGCAAAAGGTCCAGCTGAGGCAAGCGAATCTGACGACGAAGCCGGAAGGGGAGCTTTCCCTCCTGAGCCAGCTCCATGAACAGGAGATGAGCCCTGCGGAAATCGAAATTAAAGTCAGAGAGATCGTCCGAGTTGAGCTCCGTAAGTCCGCAAGAGGCAACTTTGGGGCCGTGAGCTGCTATAAGGCGGGTGATGTCTGAATCACTCAGTTTTGGGATGCAGGCGGTAATGAGCTCAACAGCGTCCTCTTTAAGTATCCCGTTGGGTTCGCCGTCTTCGTCCCGGCCTATAACTCCTGCTCTGACATGAGTGTCGCGAGTGACTCCTGCCAGCTTAAGGGCTGCTGTGTTCGCTACGACAACGTGCTCGCAAGTGCGTCTCAGACAGACGGGCACGTCCGGGACGATGTTGTCCAGATCGTGGCGGGTGGGTTCCCGCCCCATCAGTGTATCGTTCCAACCCTGCCCCTGATACCAACCTCCGGTCGGCTGGGGAGTCTTGTAGACGAAGTCCCGAAGGACTTCCTGAAGGGCTTCTATGGAGGGGCAGCCAGCCAGGTTCAGAGTCTCCTGAGAGCGGGCCCACGTGAGAAAATGCAGATGCGAGTCAGTGAAACCGGGGAATACGGCACGCCCTTTGAGATCGATGAACTGCATGTCCGAGCTGTGAGGGAAGTCTGAATTAGCCCCTATTTTTTCTATGCTGCCTCGAACCAGAGAAAGAGCTTCGACCACGCCCTGTGAGGAGTGGATGCGCCCGTTGATAAGCACCATTTTCCGCATTTATGGGATTCCTCCTTAACAATATCAAGTCATTTGAACCTGGCTGTCCCTTAGGGAGGCTTTTATCTGAGGCTCCTGAAGGAGCCGCGTAGAGACCATCTTCGAACCCTGAAAAAGCACAGCTTCTTAACCTTTCAGTAGTTTCTTTAATCTCTATGAGGTACAGTCGGTGGTCTGCAAAAGCTCTTTTTTACAACGTTTTTCATTATATCGTATGGTGGCGCTAGCTTAAAGCTTTTTTTGTGAGAAGGCTGGTGGAGGGAAGAGACACCTTTGCGGGGCATACTCTTTTTCTTTTTCTCCTCTGTGTTATCATACCCGCGAGGCTTTCTCATATGGGACGAGAAGGATACAAACACGGATTTGTATGCTCGAAAGGGGCGGCTTGGTGCTGTGAGAAAACAAGTGAAAAGAGAAAATGAGAACGGGCGATTTTGTGACGAGCTGCTTGCTATCGTTGAACGTCTGAGAGCGCCTGACGGCTGCCCGTGGGATAGGGAGCAGACCCTTGAGAGCCTGCGCACCTGCATCGTGGAAGAAGCTTACGAGCTGACGGAGGCTATTACCGAGAAAAACAGAACCAAGATAAAAGAGGAGGCGGGGGATCTGCTTCTTCAAATTGTCTTTCTTTCGTCCATCACGGCGGAACAAGGTGACTTTAACATCGCTGACGTGAGTCAAACGATATGTGACAAACTCATCCGCCGCCATCCTCATGTTTTTGGAGACGCTCCGGCTGCGGACAGCGATGACGTCCTCCGCAACTGGGAGTGCATCAAGCTGGAGGAGCGCCGTGAAAGCAATGAAGACCTCTCGGTCCTGGCAGGGATCCCATCCGGCTTGCCCCCACTCCTGAAAGCCCATCGAATGCAGGGAAAGGCTGCCCATGTGGGTTTTGACTGGCCGGCAGGAGACGTCTCTCCTCTTTTCGCTAAATTGGACGAGGAGATAAATGAGCTGCGTGAAGCTGTGACGCAAGGGGATTCCGATTTGGTTGAAGACGAGTTGGGAGACCTGTTGTTCATGGCAGTCAACCTGGCCCGTCACCTTAAGGTGAATCCTGATGCTGCGCTCTCCAGGGCCTGTGTTAAATTCTCTTCTCGCTTCCGCACTTTGGAGCAAACGGCTGCGGCACGGCGATTAAGCCTGAACAAGTGTTCGCTGAACGAACTGAACGAATTGTGGGAACACGCCAAGAGCCATGGCGGTTCTCTTCAATGATGCTCTCATAGACTGATGAGAGAGGAAGGGAATGGATGACATATGGATAAAATGAAAGATCTCGAGCCGGGAACGGACCTGACCTTCGAGAACAAGGCCAAAGAAGGATGTGCGGAGCCCCGTAAAGCCCGCATCATGGAGACAGCTCTGAGGGACGCGCATCAATCTTTGATAGCGACTCGTATGAGCACAAAGGACATGATCCCCGTCCTGGAGAAAATGGACGAGGTGGGCTATTGGGCCCTGGAAATGTGGGGAGGGGCCACCTTCGACAGCAGCATGAGGTTTTTAAATGAGGACCCTTGGGAGAGGCTTCGCCTGATTCGCTCCCGCATTAAAAAGACGAAGCTCCAGATGTTGTTGCGAGGGCAGAACCTGGTAGGATACCGTCATTATGCGGATGACGCAGTGCGAGAGTTTGTCAAAAAAGCTGTGGGGAATGGGCTCGATATTATTCGTGTCTTCGATGCCCTGAACGACCTGCGCAACATGGAAGTCGCTGCTGAGCAGGTCAAAAAGGAGGGCGCACATCTTCAGCTCTGCATTTCCTACACGCTTTCCCCCGTGCACACCCTCTCGGCCTTTGCGGAGATGGCGCTGAAAATGGCGGATATGGGAGCTGATTCCATTGCCATCAAGGACATGGCCGGTCTCTTGAATCCCGTGGACTGCGCAAAGCTGGTGCGGGCCATCAGAGATAAAACACCCCTGCCCATCCAGCTTCACAGCCATTACACGAGCGGCCTTGCCTCCATGACTTATTACGCAGGCCTTGAGGCAGGCGCCGACATAGTGGATACGGCCATCTCCCCCTTCTCCATGGGGACAAGTCAGCCACCCACTGAATCGCTTGTTGCGGCGCTGGCCGGAGGGCCACTTGACACGGGGATTTCCCTCGAACACCTTATTCCTGTGGCAGAATACTTCAAAGACCTCAGGGAGAAGTACAAGGAGCTTCTGCCGGACATTGGGGGGGTGGACATCAACATCCTTCGCTATCAGATCCCGGGCGGCATGTACTCCAACCTCGTGAACCAGCTCAAGGAACAAAATTCTTTGGATAAGTTGGAGGCAGTGATGGGTGAAATCCCGGTTGTCCGTAAAGCGATGGGATACCCTCCGCTTGTCACTCCCACCAGTCAGATTGTGGGAACTCAGGCTACTTTGAACGTCCTCACGGGAGAGCGCTGGAAAATAATCCCCCGGGAGGTCAAGCAGTATTTCTTGGGGTACTATGGGACGCCTCCCGCTCCCCTTGATCCGGAGGTGCAGAAGTTGGTCATTGGCGATGAAGAGCCCATAACCTGCCGTCCCGGAGAAAAGATAGCCCCGGAGCTGGAAGAGGCCCGGGCGGCATCGGCTCCCTGGTCGCTCCAGCCAGAGGACGCCTTAACCTGGCTGATGTTCCCTCAGGTGGCCAAAGACTTCCTGCCGAAGAAGTATGCGCGTTGCACGCGGCGAGACGTTGGCTTTGACGAGTTTGTGGACGGCGCGGCTTATCCCGTTTGAGGCATAAAAAGGCCTTGTCGCGGCACTAGAGGGCCGCTGATTTAATTACGTTTTATGCTGTCTACTTGCTGCTGCGACTCTTAGAGTCCGCAACTTTATTAGAGGCAGAGGCTGCGCGAGCGCGTGGGGATTGGGGCATAACCCCATGTTAAATTTTTTACAGGAAGCGCTGGAAGACCTCCCCAATTGACGGTTCTTGACCGTTGTCAGCGACTTTTATGAACTTAAGGGACCGGTGATTTAACTGGCGTTCCCTTGATCAGCGCTTCCTTGTGATGGAGGCGGTGGAAATAAAAGAGCGGAAACTCTTGCAGCAAAAAAAGCCCTCATCAAGCGATTCCCATGTCATGGATGTTCACGTCACAAAAGAAGGAGCGCTTGCCCGTCTTGTGGGGTTACACGATGAGAATCTGGAGGCGGTGGAGGAGCGATACCCTGTTACTCTGAGTCTCCGTGAGGGAGGAGTTCGTGTTGAGGGGCCCGATGAAGAGGCAGTACACCTGGCCGGGCATGTGATGCGTCAGTTTGCGATGGTTGCGGAGAAAGGGCACGAGGTGCACTCAATAGACCTGAGGCGGGCTATGGATGCCCTGGCTGAGGGGCGGGAGTTGCGCTTGGATTCGCTTTATACCGATGTTATTTGTATGACAGCCAGAGGCAAGCCAGTTCGTGCGAAAACCGCAGGGCAGCAGGCTTACATCCGTGCTATGCGCGATAACGACATCCTTTTTGCCATTGGGCCTGCAGGGACCGGTAAGACGTATCTGGCGGTTTGTGAGGCAGTCTCCCAACTGAAGGATGGCGCGGTGAGCCGCGTGATTCTGGTTCGCCCCGCTGTAGAGGCGGGGGAGAGCCTGGGGTACTTGCCGGGGGACCTGCGTGAGAAGGTAGAACCTTATGTCCGACCTCTTTACGACGCTTTTTATGAGCTTCTTTCCCCCGAGCGTTTTGCGCGCTACGTTGACAAGGGTGTTGTAGAAATAGCCCCTCTGGCCTACATGAGGGGCAGGACGCTCAATGAGAGTTTTATTATTTTGGACGAGGCTCAGAATACGACCCCCGAACAGATGAAGATGTTTCTGACGCGTTTGGGCTTTGGCTCCAAAGCGGTTGTGACGGGGGATATCACTCAGGTGGATCTTCCCTCGGGTCGCCCGTCCGGGCTGATTGGCGTCCGCAAGATACTGGAAGGGATTGACAGGATCGGTTTTTTCGATCTGACGCCGGCGGATGTGATCCGCCATGAAATTGTCCAGAAAGTGGTTCAGGCCTACGAACGCTATGAAGAGAGTACGCATTGACTTCAGACTGGCTCTGAGAGGAGGACCTCTGAGAGAAAGGATTGCTGCCTGTTTCCTTCCGATGTTGGTCTTGCTATTCACGGGGTTGCTCATTGTTTTTTTTGAGTGGCTGCATGCTGGCTACGATGGGCGTTCTTTCACGGAGGGGCGCCCCTCGCCGATCAATTATAGGGTTATATCTCCCGTCAAGTATGATGATATTGCAATAACGGCCTCCCTCAGAGAGGCTGCTCGTGATTCTGTTGTGGGGGTTATTGTGGCCGATGTGGGGAGCCGGGAGCACATGAGAGGACTCCTGCTTGAACTTCATCACCCCGAGCTGCTGCAGCCCTCCTCTTCTGCAAAAAAAGTTGTCCCGGAGGCTCTCTTGACGGCTATAAGCGCACTCCCACAGACTCGACGCCAGGCGATTTTGGCCATGGCGGAAGAGATCGGTGAGGCCTATCTGACCCGCCTGGCTTCAGATCCGAGCTCGCTGACCCGTTCGGCTGACGTCCTTTGGAAAGAAATAAGCAACCATTCATTGGCGGCAGAAGAGTCTAATCTGATTTATCAGATTCTGATAAAAATTCTGGACTCCAGCTATCATGTGGATCCCGGAATGACGAGCGTCATGAAGACAAAAGCGGAGCGGGGCGTGCCCCTGGTGGAAAAGCAGTTGAATCTTGGGGAGCTTATTCTAGCCCAGGGGGAAATTGTCACGCCTCAGGCAGCGCGTGTGTTACGCCTGCAAGGCTATCGGGAGGAGCGCTTCCCGGTAACTCAAGTTGTCATCGTCTTCCTCCTGGTGCTGCTCCTGCCTCTGTGGTTGGAGATTTTCATGCGTGAGACTGAAGACAATCGCCCCTCGTGGGGCTGTCTTGTCTTTGTCATTGCAACAGCATGGATATTTCAGACCCTCGCTGCTCACTTGGACGTAGCTGGAGCCGGAGTCCTGGTCTCTGTGACTATGGCATATCTCTGTATGCCGCGGGGTTTTGCTTTCAACGTCTCTCTGGCGGGAACTGTCTCGGGAGCTCTCATTATTACCGGCCTTTCCGTCTATAATCTTCTGCTCATCCTCTGCATTGGGTTTGCCGCGGCCATGGCCGGGTACTATCTGCTGCACCGCGTGGACTCGCGAGCGCATCTGAGTTATAAAGTGCTGGCTCTTTCCCTCTCGTTGGCCCTTCTGCGCGTGATAATTCTTTGTCTGCAAGGCTTTCCCCTGAATTGGGAAACCCTCAGTCTCACGGCTCCAGTTGGAAGAGTCTGGCTAGACATGGGGGGGGTTCTGCTCTTCGATCTCGCTTCAACCATGTTGGTTGCCTCCAGCCTTCCGATGTTGGAAGGTTATATCGGGGTTCTTTCCATCCTACGTCTGAGGGAGCTGAGCCATCCCTCCGGACCGCTCTTGAGAAAGCTCCAGAGGGACGCGCCTGGTACCTATCAACACTGCCTTTCCATTGCTTCTCTGGCAGAGGCTGTGGCTGTGGAACTGGGTATGGACGAAAACCTCATGAAGGTTGGCGCGTATTATCATGACATCGGGAAATTGCGCCGACCTCAGTTTTTTGTCGAAAATCAGGGAGGAGGCGTCAATGTACACGATGAAATGCCTCCTAGCCTCTCAGCCTTTGCAATCCTCTCTCACGTTCGGGATGGTCTTGAGCTGGCCAAGGAGTACGGGCTGCCCAAAAGGCTGAGGGATTTCATCACCGAACATCATGGGACTACCTGCATCCATTACTTTTATAACAAGGCGAGAGCTTCGGGAGAGCAGGTTGACCGTTCTGCCTTCTGTTATCCGGGACCTAAGCCCCGCTCACGAGAGACAGCTCTTTTGATGATTCTGGACTCTATGGAGGCTGCCTTAAGATCGGAATCGCTGGGACGAGAGCTCTTGGTGCGAGGTGGCGAGCAGACTCAGGAAGGACAGGATGGTAACCGTGGAAAAAGCCAGGCCCTTGCCGCCCTCGAAAAGATCATTGACCAGGTCATAGCCAGTAAGATCAACGAGGGGCAGCTAGATGAGGTCAACTTGACTCTGAAGGATCTCACTCGCATTCGAGAGACGCTTCTTAAGGTGCTTTTGTCCATTTATCACACTCGGAAGGTTAAGCGGATTGAGGCTCGGCGCACGGTGGAGAAAACTTCTTGAGAGCTTAGGAGATCATGCACCTTCAATAAAAGATCGAGTTGTAAGTTTGATGTTATAATATTTCAAATGCTTTCCTTGTCGTCGACGGAGTCCTCCTGGATATGTCAGGGCTCCCTTTCCTGGATAGGGAGTGCCGTCGCATATTATCGCCATTGTTTGGGAGGTTGTGGGGTTTGATGTTAGTCATGCATGTCGACGCGTCGGAGGACGGAGACCCTCAAAGTACTGTTCCGATAGCCGTAATAGAGCCTCTTGCGCGTGTTTTAGGGGAGGAGCTGGAGGCACTTTTTCCAGAGGCCGCCCAATGCGAACAAGTGGAGCTTTCGCTCTCTTTTTTATCTCCTCTTGAGATGCAGGCCGTCAACCGGGACTATCGAGGTCAGGATGAACCGACTGATGTTCTTTCCTTCCCGCTCTGGGAAGAAGACGGGTTTTTTGCTCCTTGCTCAGCCTTGCTGGAACTTCTCCCTCTGGGCGATATCTTGATTTGTCCCGAAGAACTCGGATGCTTGCAGGAGGATTTGCCCTTGGACGAAGCGCTTTGCCTGATGCTGGCGCATGGATTCCTTCATCTTCTGGCTTGGGATCACGATACTGAAGCGCGCGAGCAGATTATGTGGGAGCGTCAGGAACGCTTGAAGACAAAGCTCTTAAACTCCTGGAGAGGGGCTCTGGACGCCGTTGCCCTTTCGGTTGACGAGGAGGGGCTTTAATATGGAATCCTTCGTGGCTGGAAAGCTATTCTTTTTTTTAGAAAATGCCCTTTGGTTTCTCCTCCTTTTTTTACTTTCTGCCTTTTGCAGTGCCTCGGAGACGGCTATCACCACCACCGGCCGGGGACGTCTCATGGCCTTACAGGAGGCACATCCCTTTTTCCGCCCCTTCGGGAAGTGGATTGCTGACGATGTGCAGGAGGCCCTGACCGTTTGCCTTATTGCTAACAATGTCGTGAACATTGCGGCCAGCACACTTGCGACCACCTTGGCGATACATCTGCTTGGGGAGAGAGTTCTTGTCTATGTGGTGCCCATCATGACTATCCTGATTGTCGTTTTTGGAGAGATCCTCCCCAAAACCGCAGCGATGGTGCATTCTGAAAAGGTTCTCCTTGTTGCAGCGCCTATCGTGCGTTTCATAGCCCTTCTGCTTCTTCCCTTCACCTGGCTTCTGAAAAAATGCGTTTGCCTTTTCGGTTTCCTCTTCCGCATTGACCTGAAAACCCAGCACGCTTTTGTGACGCGAGAAGAGATCGAACAGCTCGTTAAAATAGGGGAGCAGAGCGGGGCGCTGGAGGCTGTGGAGCGCCGTATGATCGACGGAATAATCGACTTTGAGGCTACACGCGTCCATGAGGTGATGGTCCCGAGGGTCGATATAGTAGCGCTGGAGTTGGAGGACTCCCTGGCTCATGCCATTGAGGTGTTCATTGAGCATGGACACTCCCGTCTTCCGGTCTACGATGACAACTTGGATGATATTGTGGGGATGCTCTACGTCAAGGATACTTTGAAGCACCTGATCGAAGGTGACTTGGAACAGCCCGTCGGCACGATGGTGCGAAAACCTATGTTTGTGCCTGAAACTATTCGGACGGTAGAGCTTCTTGAGGCGATGCGCCGTGACCACGTCCACATTGCAGTGGTGGTGGACGAATATGGGGGTGTCGGAGGAGTTGTCACGATGGAGGACATCCTGGAGGAGATTGTCGGGGAGATTCAGGACGAATACGATCAGGAGGTTCCGGATATCCTTGAGCTGGAAGATGGCACCTATCTGGTGCAGGGGAACACCAACCTTGAGGATCTCAGCAAGACGCTTGATTACCCCTTTGAGTCCGAGGATGCAGAGAGCTTGGGAGGGCTGGTGCTGATCCTTGCAGGAGGTTTCCCTCAGAAGGGAGAGCTTTTTGATTATAAGGACTGGAAGATCCGAGTGGTTGATTTGGAGGATCATCGGATTAAGGAACTTAACCTGGAACGCAGCTCCTGACCAGACTGGATCGTTTGCCTGAGCAGATAGGCAAAGATGTGTTTGCAGCGCGCTCCGGACTGAGGAGGGACAGATTGAACAAACAAACAAGTTGGACTCCTAACTCTCTACGGCAACTGCTGGCCAAGGCTCGCGAAGCCTCTT
>JAAYOR010000143.1 GCA_012520235.1 Fretibacterium sp. | reverse complement strand
TACTTCCGTAACCCCGTCGGCACGGGTCCCTTCAAATATAAGGACTGGGTGAAGGGCGAGAGGATCTCTCTGGAGCGCTTTGACGACTACCACGGCAAAAAAGCCAACTTCAGGGAGTTTGAGGTCTTGGTCCTGCCCGACGACAGCAGCCGCGTCATCGCGCTTGAGACCGGTAAGGTGGACCTGATCTACGGCGTCCCGCCCAGCGACGTGGAGAGACTGAGCGAGTCCGACAAGGTGAAGGTCGTCAGGGCCCCCGGCCTCGGCATGGTCTACTTCGGGATGAACACGCAGAAGAAACCCTTCAGCGATCCCAAGGTCCGCATCGCCATGGAACACGCCATCAACAAGGAAGCCTACAACGCCGTCGTCTACCAGGGCAAATCGAACCTCCCTGCCGGCCCGCTGATCTTCACAGCCAGCACCTTCACGCCCGAGAACGTCATGACCTACGCCTATGACCCCGCCAAGGCCAAGGAGCTGTTAAAGGAAGCGGGGTACCCCGACGGCTTCGAGATGGAGCTCTGGGTCTCTAACTTCCAGGACCGGGTCAACGGCGCCACGGTGCTGCAATCCATGCTGGCCGAAGTCGGGATCAAGGTGAACATCCAGGTCTTCGAGTCCGGCATCTTTGACGACAGGATTAAGGACGGTACGGCCGACGCAGCCATCACTTCCTGGGGTATGCAGACCAACCGGGATGCAGGCCAGTTCTGGATCTCCCTCTTCCACTCCAGGAGCAAGGCCTCGAACTTCACCTTCCTCAACGACCCGGCGGTGGACGAAGGGCTTGACAAGGCGAGCACGACCGTGGAAGCCGCGGCGCGCAAGGCCCTCCTCCAGGCGGTCTGGGAGAGGCTGGACGAGACGCATCCGGCCGTCGCCCTCTCCGTGCCTGACGAGCTGTACGGAGCCCGCGCGGATCTTCTCGGAGTCGAATTTTATGACGGACGCCTGAACTACCTGGGCGACCTCTCCATCCAGCAGTAAAGACCCACAGAGGCGAAGGGGGCCGGACCCCTTCGCCTCTCATTCGCCCCGTCTCCCTCAAAGGAACGGACAAGCACAGGATCAAACAGGATCAAACGGAAGGAGAGACCCATGTGACGATCCTTCAACAATCGCTCTCGCTGCAACCCTATCTCACCGAAATCAAGCGCAAAATCCATCAGAACCCCGAGCTGGGGATGGCCGAGTTTCAGACCACGGCTCTGGTGAAGTCCGAGCTCGAAGCCATGGGGGTGGCCATCCACCCCCTCTCAGGCGAGGTCGGCGCCCTCGGGATCCTTGAGGGGACGGCCCCCGGCTCAGGCACTCCTCAGGTCCTGGGCCTGAGAGCCGACATGGACGCCCTCCCCATCCAGGAGACGGCCGACGTGCCGGACAGGTCCGTGGTGCCGGGCGTCATGCACGCCTGCGGGCACGACTGCCACACGGCGATGCTGCTGGGTGCAGCCAGGCTCCTCTCCTCGATGCGCGACCGCTTCTCCGGGACCGTGAAGTTCATCTTCCAGCCGGCTGAGGAAACTCTGGGGGGCTCTGATTACATGATAGACCAAGGCGTCCTGGAAAACCCGAAGGTAGACTGCATCATCAGTCTTCACGGGCATTCCGGCTACAGGCTGGGGGAGATAGCCCTCAGAGAAGGCCCCTACATGGCCTCCTCCGACTTCTTCACCGCAACCCTCATCGGCCAGGCCGGACACGGGGCCTACCCTCACCGCGTGGGTTGCGACCCCATCCTGGCTGCCTCCAACTCGGTGATGGCCCTTCAGAGCATCGTGACGCGGCAGATAGACGCCACCGACCCCATCGTCATCTCAGTCTGCGAGATACACGGGGGGACGGCAAAGAATATCATCCCCGAAAAGGTCCGGTTCGGGGGCTCCATCCGCTGCCAGACCCCGGCCACGCGCAACAGCATCGAGGAGCGCATTCGCAAGGTGCTCCAGGGCGTCGCCGCCTCCTACAACTGCACGGCCGAGCTTGATTACCACTACGGGGTCCCCCCTCTCGTCAACTCCCCCGACCTGATGCAGGCCGTATGGGAGACCGCGAGCAGGGTCGTCGGACCGGAGAACGTAAAGCGGATAGACATCCCCGCCATGGGCTCGGAGGACTTCTCCGCCTATCTGGAGCGCGCGCCTCGCGGCTTCTTTGTCCGGCTCGGCATCCAGCCCCCGGACCGCGCCCACATCCTCTTCCACAATGGAAACTTTGTCTTTCCCGAAGAGGCGCTCCCCTACGGGACCGCGTTCTTCACCCAATTTGTCCTTGACCAGAACGGAGGCTCAGGCAGAGAATGAGACACGTCGCCTTACGCTACCTCTCCCAGGAGCACATCCTGGGTCTGAAGCTCTCCACCCGGCAAATCGTCGATGCGGTGGAGAAGGTCCTGCGTTCTCACGGCAAGGGACTGGTCCAGATGCCTCCAAAACCGGCCATCTTTCCCCGGAAAGGGCGCTACAACTACTTCCATGCGATGCCCGCCTATATAGAGGACCTGGATATCTGCGGGCTCAAGTGGCTC
>JAAYOR010000142.1 GCA_012520235.1 Fretibacterium sp. | reverse complement strand
TATCTCCTGCCTCATCTTCCGTATTATGAAGACAGGAACCAAACAGTATCAGTTTCTTTACTTTATACTCTTCAGCTTTTTTTCTTATTAAGGAAAGCGTTCTCTCGTTTAAGGGCATCAAAAACACCTCCCTGCAGTCAAATTTCCGCAAATGTTTTTTCCGCGAAAGCATACACCAAGTCAATTTTTTCCACTTGGCCATTTTTTAAATTTCCCCCCGTTTTTTCGGAGGTTGTCATCACTCAGGCCTCCTAGGGGGGGCTTCTCAAGTAAAATTGTATCACAGTCCGGCGACAGCCCTCCGCTGCAAAAAAACAGAGATGCGGCCGAGAGGCGTGCCTCCCTTACATTTTTGTGCAGCAACCCGCACCGGGTTGTTTACTTGAAAAACTTCTCGTAGCAGCTGAAGGCGAAGATGGGCAGACGAGCGGCAGGATGCACTGCAAAGCGCGGGAGACGTATGTTCCCGTCTCCCGCGCGAGGTGTTCTTTCCTATTTTCTGAGAATCTTTCCGGGGCGCACCCCCAGAAGGGTGTTGTTCGTCACGACTACCTGTCCGTTCACCAGCACGTGCCGGATGCCTTCCGGGTATTGGTGGGGGTCCAGGAAGGTTGCCTTGTCCCGTATGGTCTCTGGGTCGAAGACCACGAGGTCCGCGAAGAACCCCTCAGCGATCAACCCCCGTCCCCTGATGCCCGCTTTTCTCGCCGGCATGGAAGTGATCTTCCGCACGCCCTCCTCCAGGGAGAGTACCTTTTCCTCCCGGACGTACTTCCCGAGCAGTCGGGGGAAGGTGCCGTATGCCCTCGGGTGGGGACGTCCCCCGGCTGAAGGGGCTGTCACCCAGGAGTCGGAGATCACGGCGGAGAGAGGATGGGCGATGACGGTGCGGACATCCGCCTCGTCCATCTCAGAGAGGATCATGGTGGCCTCGCCCCGGATCTCAAGGAACCAGTCGAGGAAGGTCTCGAAGGGATCTGAGCCTCCTCGCTCGCTGATGATCCGGGCCAGGGACATACCGGCGTACTGGGGGGCGATCCCGGACTCCGCGATGACGATGTTGTCCCAGCCTAGGGTCTTTATCCAATTCTCCTCCCCTATGCTCCCCTGATGGAGCTCCTCGGCGAGCCCTTTGCGCACCTCTGGGTCCTTCAGCCGAGCGAGCATTTTAGCCGTGCCGCCCTCCAGGGCGCGTGAAGGGAGGAGGGAGGTGATGGTGGTCATGCCGGCGATGTATGGGTAGACATCGCATGTGACGTCCACTCCGCGCGCTCTCGCCTCCTCCATGATGCGCAGCGTTGCGTGGACCTTGCCCCAATTCCCTCGCCCTGCTGCCTTGTGGTGAGATACTTGCACGGAAACACCGCCGGCTTCGCCCAGGGCGATGGCCTCGTCCACTGATTTGATGACCCGGTCCGCCTCGTTGCGGATGTGCGTGGAGTATAAGGCGCCATAGGACGCCACGATCCGGGCGAGCTCCCGGAGCTCCTCTGCTCCGGTGTAGCTACCCGGAGGGTAGACGAGCCCCGAGGACATACCAAAAGCCCCGTTCTCCAGCTCTGCACGAAGAAGTTCCTTCATGGCGTTCATCTCGTCGTCCGTCGCAGGAGTGGGGTCGAAGCCCTTCACAGCGATGCGCAGTGTCCCCTGCCCGACTAGGGGGGCCAGGTTCTGGGTAATGCCGGATTTGGTAACGCAGGAGAAAAATTCGCTGAGGTTAGACCAGTCCCAGGAGTAGGGGGCCTTCTTGTCCAGGAAGGGTTTCAGGTATCCCCGGACATCTTCCCTGTAAGCGGCGGAGACCGGGGCCATGGAGAGCCCGCAGTTCCCCACCACGGAGGTGGTTACCCCCTGCATGATGTAGCTGTCCGCATCGGGGTACGCGAGGATACCATGGTCCACATGGTTGTGAAGGTCGATGAAGCCGGGGGAGACCACGAGCCCCGAGATGTCCACGATCTCGGCAGCCTGAGCGGCGTCCAACCTCCCTACGGCTTCAATGCGGTCTCCTGAGATCCCGATATCGCCGTGGAAGGAGGGATTCCCTGTTCCGTCGCATATTCGCCCGTTGCGCAGTATCCGGTCAAAGTTCTTCATAAGTAGCACCTCCTGCTGTCTACCATGTCCTGACGACCTGCGGGCCGAGGAACATGGTGGGGAGCCGGCAGGACAGGGCTGGATATACGTGATAAGGGGGGTGCGACTTTCGGCCGCGCCATCCTTGCATCTCCGTGCGACAATCCGTACCGACTGTTTACTTGAAGAATTTCTCGTAGTATCCGAAGGCGAAGATGGCCAACATGATAAGCGGCAGGACATAAAGCAGGTAGCCGCGCAGGGCGCGAGGGAACTTCAGCCCCTCTCCCGCGTCGGCTTCGGCGATGAAGTTGTCCCAGCCCCAGCCGTAGCGCGAGCAGCAGAAGAGCAGGTAGACGATGGCGCCCAGGGGTAGCAGATTGTTGCTGAGGATGAAGTCCTCCAGGTCCAACACGATGGTGCCCTTGCCCAGAGGGGCGAAGGAGCTCCAGACGTTGAAGCCCAGCACACAGGGGAGCGACAGGATGAAGATGGCGAAAAAGTTGACGGTCGTCGCCTTTTTGCGGCTCCAGCCCAGTATATCCATGGAGCTGGCGATGAGGTGCTCAAAAACTGCCACGACTGTGGACATGGCCGCAAAGCTCATGAACAGGAAGAAAAGAGCGCTCCACAGACGGCCCTGAGGCATGTGGTTGAACATGGTGGGGAGGGTGACGAAAATGAGGCCCGGCCCTGCGCCGGGGTCGATGTTGTAGGCAAAGCAGGCCGGAAAGATGATGAGGCCCGCGGTGATTGCCACAAAGGTATCGAGCGCCGTGATGATGACGGACTCGCCCGTAAGAGCCCGATCGCGGCTGATGTAGCTTCCGAAGATAGCCATGCTGCCGACGCCGATGCTGAGAGTGAAGAAGGCCTGTCCCATGGCCGCATAGACGCTGGTCCACAGGCCCTTTGCGACGAGATTGCCGAAGTTGGGTTTCAGGTAGAAGCTCAGTCCCTTCCCGGCGCCCGGCAGAGTCACGGAGCGCAAGGCCAGGGCGATCATGATGAGGAAAAGCCCGGCCATCATCAGCTTGGTGATGCGCTCAACGCCCCTCTGAAGGCCGATGCCGCAGATGGCCGAGCCGATGAGGATGGCCAGGAAGAGCCATAGCGGCATCGTCCAGGGGTCGGCAAGCATTGCGCCGAAGTGCGCGCCTATCTGTTCAGGGGTCAGGATCGCGAGCCTGCCTGCAGCTGCCTGCCACGTATAGGCCAGCATCCAGCCCGTGACCGTGGTGTAGAACATCATCAGGATGTAGTTGCCGGCCAGCCCCAGGTACCCGAAGAGCGACCAGTAGGTCCCTTTCGGCTGGAGCGCCTTGAAGGACCCCACGATACTCTGTCTGGAGGCGCGCCCCACGGCGAACTCCATCACCATAATAGGCAGAGCCAGGAACAAGAGGCAGAGGAGGTAGAGCACCACGAACGCTCCTCCACCGTATTGTCCCGTGATGTAAGGGAAGCGCCAGACGTTGCCCAGACCGATGGCGCATCCCGCAGACAGGAAGATGAAGCCCAGACGGCTTGCCAGAGATTCCCGAGAATTTACTTTTTCCATTAGTAACTCCCCCTGAAATTTTCAAAATGTGAAGATTTTGGAGCGAGGCTGACGGTCCCATTATGGAGAACGGCATGATTTTCGGAAAAGGTCTGTCACTTCCCCGAAAATCACGCCGCTCAGAACCGCGCCCCTGGATTCAGCTTTCAAAGGCTGCGACGACCTCCTTGAGCTTTTCGCGGATGGGGATCCTCTGAGGGCATTTCGGCTCGCACTCGCCGCACTCCACACAGTGCGAGGCCTTCTTTCCCTCCCGGTCCGGGGCCAGGATGTAGTTGTAGTTGGCCTTCTGGGCCTCCCAGTTGCCCGAGATAGCCGCGTTGTTCAGATTGGTGAAGCACTGAGGGATGTCCACGCCCTGAGGACAGGGCTTGCAGTAGGCACAGGATGTGCAGGGCACCCTCATTCGCTCGACAAAGAAACTCCTGACCTGTGCGGCGAACGTCCGTTCGGCGTCGCTCAGGTTGCCCGGCATACCGCGTTTGGCGGAGGCGAGGTTCTGCCTCAGCTGCTCGGGGGTTGTCATGCCGCTCAGGACCACCGAGACCTCCGGATGGTCCCAAACCCAACGCAGGCCCAGGTCCGCCAGATTAGGGGCGGTGTAGCCCGCCGCTTTAGCCTCGGACTTCAATTCCTCGGGCACGGGTAAGCTTATGTTGCCCCCCTTGAGGGGCTCCATCACCACGACACTGAGTCCTTTTGAAGCTGCATAGCGTAGGCCCTCCGTACCGGCCTGAAAGTTGTCGTCCAGAAGGTTGTACTGAATCTGGCACATATCCCAGGGATAAGCATCAGCAATAGTCTTAAACGAGTTCAGGCCATCGTGAAAAGAGAAGCCGATGCCCCGTATCTTTCCGGCCTTCCGGGCTCTCTCCAGGAAGTCCAGAGCGTTCATTCTCTGCATCTTGTCCCATCGCTCTGCGTTCATCGAGTGCAACAGGTAGATGTCGAAGTGGTCCGTGCGAAGGAACTCCAGCTGTTTGTGCAGGAAGTTCTCCATGTCCTCCGGCTTCTCCAGCAGCCAGACCGGCAGTTTTGTCACCAGGGTCACCTTGTCGCGCCAGGGCTTCATGGCACGGCCCACAAACTCCTCGCATTTTCCGCCGTGATAAGGCCAGGCCGCGTCAAAATAATTAATCCCACCCTCAAAGGCCTCCCGCATCAGAGCCTCGGCCTTAGGCTCATCGATGAGGCCGTCTTTCGTGGGCAGGCGCATACAGCCAAAGCCCAGGATGGAATACTCTTTGCCCAGACGCGGGATCTCGCGGTGAAGCATCTCAACATTCCCCCTCTGAATAATTCTGTAAACTCAGTTGCGGTTCGCTAAAGAGCCTCCCTTACAGTCCTTCCCCGAGGCTTTCTCCCGTCAGGAAGGGGGGAGGTGCGATACGCAAAACTAAGAAGAGACGCGCAAGCGCAACTGTTCCCTCAAAGCCTTTGTCCTTTCATTATAAACGTAGGCCACCCAAAAAGACAGGGCCTTTCTGAATCCAAAGGCACCAAAGAAAACCCCCACCGACCTCGGAGGCCGGTGGGGATGTCTGTTGTGGGGGCTGATGAAGGTCCGTGGGGCAGTCTGCATAAAACGGGACCTGCCTAGGAGGCTCTATGGGCGACAGGCGGACCCCTAACTCAAACTTCGCACAGACTAAAAAAGGACTTATTTCATGAACCGCGAACCACGCGAAAGACACGAAAAAAAGAAAAACATGCCATATAAGCTTTCGTGGTTAATTCTGTTTTCAATATGTCATATAACGCTAAGGTATCTGAGAAGTTTGAGCTCCCAAGTTGCGGTGGGCGTTATTCTGTCTTCCAGACCTCGGTCAGGGGCGTCAGGTAGTATCCCAAAAAAGCCAGCTTAAGCCCCTGCACCTCGGGGAGGGCGAGCAGGTCGGTGTTGTCATAATAAAGGAAGAGCCAGGGTGCGTCGTCCACTATCTGCTGTTCGGCCTTTCGGTAGAGCTCAATGCGGTCTTTGGGGGAGAGGGTGCGTCGAGCCGCCCATAGCCAGGAGTCGACTTCATCGTTCTTGTAGTGGGTGTAGTTGCCCTTGGCGCCGAAGTTGTCGGAGGAGAAGAGGTTGTAGAGAAAGTTGTCCGGGTCGGGGTAGTCTCCCGCCCAGATCGCGTGGAAGAAGGCATGCTCACCGGCTCTCACGGCGGTGTAGTGCGAGTTGCCGTCGGAGATATGGAGGGTCACCTGGACGCCTATCCGGGCCAGCTGCTCTGCGATGCCTTTGGCCAGGGTTATCTGAGCCTTGTTCTCCGTGCAGGCGAGCGTCACGGAGAGCCCGTTTTCATAGCCGGCCTCTTTAAGCAGGTCTTTGGCCTTCTCCGGATCGTAGGTGTAGGACTTCAGGTCCGGGTTGAAACCCGGCATCCCGGGGGGCAAGACGCCTTTGGCGAGGATATGGCTGCCTTCCATCAGGCGTTCGTTGAGCTCCTCTCGATTCACTGCGTAGTTGAACGCGCGCCGGACCTTGGGATCGTCAAAGGGCTTTTGATCGACAGCCATGCCTTAGTAGCAGGTGAGAAGACTGGCGCGGGATTGGTAGCCCTCCTTGCCCTCGAAGGTTGAGCGCAGGGTGCTCGGCACGTCGGGCAGGACGTCGATGGAAGCGTTCTGGAAGGCTGTGACAGCATCCGGACTCTCGGGGATGGAGATCAGCTCAACGCCATCCAGGTAGGGCAGAGTGCGCCCGTTCGTGTCATGTATCCAATAGTCGGGGTTCCTCTCCAGAACGATCCGGTCTTCCTGCCAGTCTCTGACGATAAAAGGGCCTGTGCCGACGGGGAAGAGCTGAAACGAGTCATCCTCGGCGTCCTCATGGGGTACTATGCAGAACGAGACGTAGCTGAGGGCGGCTAGAAAGGGCGCGTAGGGGATAGAAAGAGTGAAGCGCACGGTGTGGTCGTTCAGGACTTCAATGCCCTCCCATTCTTTTGTCCTTCCGTCCCAGAACTCCTGGAAGCCTCTGACCTGATTCAGGAAATAGATGCGCGGGGAATGCTTCCGGACCAGACGTTCCAGGGAGTATTTGACGTCGGCTGCCACGAGCTCCCGGCCTCCGTTGGCTGTTGGCTTGCCTTTAGCCCCTGTCTTCTGAAAGGTCACCCCCTGCCTCAGCTGGAAAGTCCAGACAGTGGAATTCCTGTTGGTTTCCCAGGATTCGGCGAGGAGAGGGGCGATGCTTCTCCCGTCCTTCTGAAGTCCTACCAGGGCCTCACCGCAGAGGGAGAGTGTGCGCATGGATGTCATAAAAGTGGCGGAAGCAGGGTCAAGGGTTTGCGGCAGGCTATCCATGCGCCAGCGAAGGGTCCCGCCGTACCTGGGCTCCGCCGAGGCGGGAATGAGGGACAGAAAAAAGAGCACTATAACCAGCGCTGCGAATCGAAAAAACTTGTTGGGCATTTTATCCATTTATTTTCATCTCCCTGCAACACAAGGCGAAACCTCAAATAAAACCAGGGAAGCGCAGGTTGGCTTAGCAGTTCCGTAAAAAGCTAAAAATATAAAATCATTGAGGTCCTTTTGTTACTGAATCCATCTTATATTATAGGCATAAAAAGCATAAAAAGACAGCCCCGGAGGGGGCTGTCTCTCACGGCGGGCAAGTTCCCCGTCGCAAATGGTCTTTGTCCGACGCGTGTCCGAGGATTTTTGTTTTATTTTACCTTCCAGACCTCAGTCAGGGGCGTCTGGTACTCTCCCATGGAGGCCAGGTGGATGTTGCGGACCTTCTCGTTGCTCACCAGGTTGGTGGTGTCGTAGAAGAGGAACATCCACGGGGCGTCCTTCACTATCTGCTGCTCAGCCTTGCGATAGAGCTCCATGCGCTTATCAGTGTCGGAGATGCTGCGGGCCTCTTTCAGCCAGGCGTCGACGTCGTCGTTCTTGTAGCGGGCGTAGTTGCCCTTTTGGCCGAAATTATCGGAGCAGAAGAGGTTATAGAGAAAGTTGTCCGGGTCGGGGTAGTCTCCGGACCAGCCGGCCCGGAAGAAGGGAACGTCACCGCGGCGCACTGCGTCGTAGTGTGCGCCCAGCTCGGAGGCCTGAAGCTCCATCTTGATGCCGATCTCGGCCATCTGAGCCTGTACTGCCTCGCCGATCATCTTGTGGCGGGGGTTGTTGTTGTACTGCAGGGTCACGGTCAGCCCCTTATCGTAGCCGGCCTCCTTGAGCAGGGTTTTGGCCTTCTCGGGGTCGTAGGTGTAGGACTCCAGATCCGGGTTGTAGCCTGGCATCCCGGGGGGCAGCACGCCCTTGCCGGGGATGAAGGTGTTGTGCAGCACCAGCTCGTTGATGGCCTCGCGGTTCACGGCGTAGTTGAAGGCCTGGCGAACCCGGACGTCGTCAAACGGCTCCTTGTTCACGGCCATGCCGTAGTACTGGGTTGCCAGCGTGGGGCAGGACTGGAATTGGTCCCTGTACTTCTCCTGGATCTCCGAGTAGAACTCGTTGGGGATGTCGGAGAGGACGTCGATGTTCCCCTTGCCAAACTCCAGGTAGGCCACGCTGCTGTCGGGGATGACGACCAGATTCACGCCGTCCAGGTAGGGCAGTGCCCGGCCTGCGGAGTCCTTGCGCCAGTAGTCGGGATTTTTGCGGAAGATGACCTCGTTGTCGTGCTTCCAGTCGTTGAGGATGAAGGGCCCTGTGCCCACGGGTTGGAAGTTGAAGTCTTTGCCAAGCTTCTCCGCGTCCTCATGGGGAACGATGCTGAAGGCTGTGTAGCTGAGGGCAGCCAGGAAGGGAGCGTAGGGGGTGGACAGGGTGAAACGCACGGTGCGGTCGTCCAGGACCTCAATGCCCTCCCAGGAGTCGGCCTTCTCGTCAAAGAGCTCCTGATATCCCTTGATGGAGTTCAGGAAGTAGGCTCGGGCAGCCTTCTCCCGCAGCAGACGCTCGAAGGAGTACTTGACGTCGGCCGCGACCACCTCGCGCCCACCGTTAGCCGTGGGTTTGCCCTGATAGCCGGTCTTGTGGAACTTCACGCCTGGACGGAGCCGGAAGGTCCAGACGGTGGAGTCCTCGTTGACCTCCCAGGACTCGGCCAGCATGGGCAGGAGTTCCTGACCATCCTTGCTGATCTCCACCAAAGTTTCACAGTAGAGGTTGGCTCCGCGCGCGGAGATGACGATGTTGGCATGGGCAGGGTCAAGCGCGGGCGGGTCGCTGGTGATGCGCCAGGCCAGAACGCCTCCGTACTGAGGCTCTTCCTC
Source organism: Fretibacterium sp. (assembly GCA_012520235.1). Classification (GTDB taxonomy): domain Bacteria; phylum Synergistota; class Synergistia; order Synergistales; family Aminobacteriaceae; genus JAAYOR01. The sequence goes on along the minus strand of JAAYOR010000142.1, from coordinate 29,667 downwards.
TGCCCACGCGGCCGGGCCGGACAGGAGAAGAGCGGTTACAAACAGTAGAACTCCCATGAACTGCATCATTTTCTTCATCGATCTTAACCTCCTGTTTTTTTTAAACTACACTCTGAAGCCCCGTAAAAAAATCCTGAGGCATGACAGGCGCCTTGTCCTTCTCTCACCTCCCTTCAAGCCTTCAGAAAGCAGGCCACTTCGTGTCCGCCTCCCCGGTCCGTCAGGGGAGGCTCGCTCTGAGAGCAGATGTCCATGACGCGAGGGCAGCGCGTGTGGAAGCGGCAGCCCGAAGGCGGGTTGATTGGGGAGGGCACGTCGCCCTCCAGAGGGGGCTGAGTCGTCCGCTTCGTGGGGTCGGGCAGAGGGATGGAGGAGAGGAGCGCCTGCGCGTAGGGATGCAAGGGGTTGTTAAAGATCTCCTCCGTCGGCGCCAGCTCCACAAGCTTCCCCAGGTACATGATGCCGACGCGGGTCGAGATGAAGCGCACCACCGAGAGGTCATGGGTGATGAAGAGGTAGGTGAGCTCCCGGGCCTCCTGCAGGTCCTTGAGGGTATTCAGGACCTGGCTCTGGATGGAGACGTCAAGGGCCGAGACCGGCTCGTCACAGACGACGAGCTCCGGCTGCACGGCGATGGCCCGCGCGATGCAGATGCGCTGCCTCTGCCCGCCCGAGAACTCGTGTGGGTAGCGGAACCGGTGTTCGGGCTGGAGGCCCGCCTGCCGCAGCGCCTCGACGACCAGCACGTCAAGGTCCCGGGCGTTCCTGGCCAGTCCCTGGAACCAGGCTCCTTCGCCCACGATATCCCGGACTGTGAGCCTGGGATTCAGGCTGCCGTAGGGGTCCTGAAAGATTATCTGGAGGCGGCGGCGCAGAGCTTTGGGGTTTTCAGCCAGCAGGGCTCCTACGTCCTGCCCCTCCAACAGCACGGAGCCCGACGTGGGCTTAAGCAGGTGGATCATCGTGCGTCCGATGGTGGACTTGCCGCAGCCCGACTCGCCTACGATACCCAGAGTCTCGCCTTTTTTAATGGAGAAGGAAACGTCGTCCACAGCCCGGACGTATCCTTTCGTGGCTCGGAAGACGCCCTTGCGGACGGGGAAGTGTTTTTTCAGATGTTCAACGCGGATGAAGTCTTGGGTCTCAGTCATGGTGCAGAGCCTCCTCCGTCCCGTCAAATTCGTAGCGCCCTGCCTCGTGCAGCCAGCAGCGGACGAGGCCGCCTTCAAAGTTGAAGAGAGGCGGCTCCTCATGGCGGCATCTCTCTTGGACATAGCTGCATCGGTTGTGGAACCTGCAGCCATCCATCGGCTCCAGCAGGTTAGGGACCATCCCCGGGATGGTCGAGAGCCGCTTCTGCCCTCCAAAGAGAGCTGGCATGGAGCGCAAGAGCCCTCGGGTATAGGGATGTCCCGGGCTCTTGAAGAGGGTCTCCACGTCCTGGTGCTCCACGGCGCGTCCCGCGTACATCACCATCACGTGCTCTGCCATCTGAGCGATGACCCCAAGGTCGTGGGTGATGAAGATGATGGACGTACCGGTGTCGGCCTTGAGATCGTTCATCAGCCGCAGGATCTGGGCCTGAACTGTGACGTCCAGGGCTGTCGTCGGCTCGTCCGCTATGAGGAGAGAGGGGTTACACATCAGCGCCATGGCTATCATGGCGCGCTGGCGCATGCCTCCTGAGAGCTGGTGCGGATACTCCTTCAGGCGCTGCTCCGGGTCGGCGATTCGGACCTTGCGCAACATCTCCGTGGCCGCCTCCCGCGCCTCCCGCGTGCCCATGCCCTGATGGAGGCGGAGAGGCTCTATCAGCTGTTCGCCGATCGTCATGACTGGGTTGAGGCTGGTCATGGGTTCCTGGAAGATCATGGAGATGCGGTTGCCCCGGACCGAGCACATGGCGGATTCGCTGAGTTCCAGCAGCTCCGTGCCCTCGAAGACGACGTTTCCCCCTGCCACGAAGCCGACGGGCTCGGGCAGAAGGCGCATGATAGAGAGGGAGAGGACGCTCTTGCCGCAGCCCGACTCGCCCACGATGCCGAGGGTCTGACCCTTTTGCAGGGTGAAGGAGACCCCATCTACGGCCCGGACGAGCCCGGCGTCCGTGTCAAAGTACGTCCTCAGGTCGGTGACCCGGAGCTGTGAGTTGTGGTGTGAATGCATTGTCCGTGTCCTCCCTAGCGCTTCAGGCGGACGTCCAGCGCGTCGCGCAGGCCGTCGCCCAGAAAGTTGAAGGCCAGCACAGTGATCATGATCGCCATGCCGGGGAAGAAGGCCCACCACCACTGCCCTGTCGTCAGGTACTGTTGCCCATCCGAGATCATCAGGCCCCAGCTGGGCTCTGGAGGCTGAGCGCCAAAACCCAGGAACGCAAGCCCCGCCTCCATCAGGATAATGCTACCTATCCCGAGAGTGGCCTGCACGATGATGGGGGCCAGGGTGTTCGGCAGGATGTGCTTGAACAAAATGGTCCGGGTCGGGAGCCCCAGAGCTCTGGCGGACTCCACGTACTCGCGCTCGCGTAAGGATAGGAACTGAGCACGGGCGACGCGGGCGATGGAGACCCAGCTGACCAGCCCGATAGCCGTGAAGACGGCGATCATGCTGGGGTTGTTGAGCACGGCCACGATAGCCAGGACAAAGAGCATGAAGGGAAAGGCGAAGATCACGTTGATGAGCCAAGAGATGAGATCGTCAATCCACCCTCCGTAATAGCCGGCTATCGCTCCAAGGGGCACCCCTATCAACAGTGACACCACCGTGGCCAGGAAGCCTATCTGGAGCGAGAGGCGTGCGCCGTAAAAGACGCGGCTCATAATGTCGCGCCCGTAGGCGTCCGTGCCCATCAGATGTGCCCATGAAGGGGCCGCCAGCTTGGCCTTGGAGCCCTCGGTCCAGATAAGCTGTTTGTAAGGGTCGAAGGGTGCCAGCTGAGGAGCGAAGACCGCGATGCCCACGAGAGCCAGGATCATAAAGAGCCCCAACATTGCCAGGCGGTTGCGCCGAAAACGCAGCCAGGCTTCATACCAAAGGCTTCCGGAGGAGAGCGCCTTTGGGTTCTCCTCTGGGGCCGTGTCGAAAGCGTTCTGTCGGACGTCAGTCATAGCGAATCCTCGGGTCAAGGAAAGCATAGGAAATGTCCACCAGCAGGTTGACCACCAGGAAAGTGACGGCCATGAAGACCACGACCCCGCGGATCATCGGCAGATCACGCGCCAGTAGAGAGTCCACCGAGAGGCGCCCGATGCCCGGCCAGGCAAAGATGCTCTCCGTCAGGACGGCCCCTGAGAGCAACGAGGATATTTGAGTGCCTATCACTGTCACCACTGGGATCATCGCGTTCTTCAGGGCATGTTTCATCACCACAGCCGTCCTTTTCAGCCCCTTGGCTCTGGCCGTTCTCACGTAGTCCTGGCTCAGGACCTCCAGCATACAGGACCGCGAGAGGCGCGCGGTGAGAGCGGCGGGGCGGATGCCCAGGGTGATCATGGGTAGGATGAGGTATTTGAAGGAACCGTCTCCGTAGCCCACGCCCGGCACCCAGCCCAGAGTGTAGGCAAAGAACAGCAGCAGCAGCAGACCGACCCAGAACACGGGGGCGCTCACCCCTGCTATAGCAACGAACATGGCCCCGTAGTCGAACACGGAGTAGCGTTTGACGGCCGAGAGCACTCCGGCCGCGATTCCCAGGACCGTCCCGAGGAACAGAGCACCTGCGGCGAGACGGGCCGTTGCGCCCAGGCGCGTCCAGATGGCCGAGCTCACAGGCTCGTTATTGCGGTAGGAAGTCCCCAGGTCGCCCCGGCAGAGTTGCCCGAGGAAACGGACGTACTGCTGTCCCAGGGGAAGGTCCAGCCCCATGTCGGCCCGGATCTTTGCCAAGGTCTCCTCGTCCCCCCTCTGTCCCGTCATGATGGCAACAGGGTCACCAGGCACGATGTTGATGACGAAAAACACCACGGTCACCACGCCCCAGAGGACCGGGATCGTATATAAAATTTTCCTGACGATATAAGCAAACACGGCGACACTCCCCTCTGAAAAACTGGCCGGAGCCAGATAATGTGGTAACAGGGCTGAAGTTGCGAGCAGGACACGACAGCGAAGTGGATCCGAAAGATCTGAAGACAGCTTTTGTCCTGTCGGAACTCTTGAACTCTTTTATTTTAATAGATTTGCGAAATATATGCCACCAGAGTTTTCATCCCATAGGCGGAAGCACCTTGGGAGTAGACGCCAAACTCCTTGTCATACCAGCCGGTCGCGGCGATATCCAGGTGAGCCCAGGGGATGCCCTCGCCCACGAACTCACGGAGGAACATCCCCCCAATGAGGGTCCCTCCGCCGTCCGGGGAGGACTGTCGGAGGTCTGCGTGCAGCCCCTTAAGGCCTTCGCGCAGGAGGGAATCGTCCATGCGGAAGCGATGGAATCGCTCTCCGGTGGTCCGAGCGGCTGCCTCAAGGCTCTTGCTCAGAGCGTCATCGTCACTCACCAGGGCAGCCGTGTATTTCCCAAGAGCATGGATGGCCGAGCCGGTGAGGGTTGCAATGTCGATGATGGCGTCGGGCGCGAGGCGCGAGGCGAAGGTCAGGAGGTCCGCCAGCACCAGACGCCCTTCTGCGTCCGTGTTCTGGATCTCGATGGTCTTTCCGTTCATGGCTCGGATGATGTCGTCCGGGCGATAGGCGCCCCCGTCCGGCATGTTCTCCACCAGTCCCGCGATGCCGTGAAGCTCCACGGGGAGTCGCAGGGCGGCGGCGGCACGCAGTGCCCCCAGCACGACGCAGGCGCCGCTCTTGTCGTGCTTCATCGTCTTGATGTTCTCGCGGGTCTTCACGCAGAGCCCCCCGCTGTCGAAGGTGACGCCTTTGCCCACCAGGGTGACGCGGCGCCGCACCGGGCCCTCGGGCCTGTAGACCAGATGAACCAGGCGCGGGGGCACGGCAGAACCCCGCCCGACGGAGAGGAGGGCGTTCATGCCGTAGCCGGCCATCTCCTTCTCGTCGTAGATGGTGCAGTCCAGTCCAAAGGAATGAGCCAGGCGTTCTGCGGCCTCGGCGAAGGTCACAGGGTTCAGGACGTTGCCCGGCTCGTTGCAGAGGTCTTTGGCGAAGGCCAGGGAGGAGCCGACGGTCTTGCCCTGTTCCAGCCCCCCTTCGTCACCGCCCAGAAGGGTGAAGGACTCAAGACAGGCGCGAACGCTCCTGCGCTCTGGGCTTAGGTAGCGGTCAAATCGGTAATTCCCGGCCAGTGTCCCCACGGCGATGGAGCAGCTCTCCGCCTCGGCGAGCTGGCTCGTGTTGCCCTCCGCGTCCGGGAGCTGCAGGGCGATGTGGACGAGGGAGAGATCAAGGCAGTGCCGGACAAAAGCGGCCGTGACGTCGCGCAGGACGTCACGCGTGAGGTCCGCTCGGCGTCCCGCGCCCACGAGTACGAGCGCAAAAAAACATTCTGGCGGCAGGGGGGAGATGTGCGCTTCAGCGGGAGAGGTGCAGGCGGTGAAGCGCCCCTTCTTTCCCTTGAGGCCCAGGGGCCTGCCCTCGGAGTCGAGGTCGTCCTCAAAGACCAGCCGACCCAGGACCTGAGTTTGCGAGAGAGCGCGTGAGGAGAAGATGACGTCATTCATTGGGAAACCTCCTGCCAGTGAAGGGCGAACGCGGCCAGGGCCGCGACGCCGGTCCAGAGGACGGATTCGTTCACGTCGAACCTGGAGTTGTGATGGGGCTGGTCGCGCTCGTCTCCGAAGGTGGAGCAGTGGTAGAAGAACGCGCCGGGAACTTTTTGCAGGTATTCGGCAAAATCCTCGCCCCCCGTGGAGGGTAGGGAGAGCTCCTGAACGGAGTCCGGGCCCAGGACCGAGGTCAGGATGTCCCGCATCCTGAAGCTGAGCGCGGGGTCGTTGAGGAGCGCGGGAGTTTGCCCGACGTACTCGACCGTGCCGTGTCCGCGCATGGAGGCGGCCACACCTTCTACCGTGGCTCTGAGGCGTTCCTGCAGGAAGGAGTTGGTCTCGTGGCTGAAGGTGCGCATGGTGCCGGAGAGGCGGCAGGAGTCGGCGATGATGTTGTGCTGGCGGCCGCCCTCTATCTTCCCAAAGGTGACGACGGCAGGCTCAAAAGGGCTTGTCTCCCGGCTGACGAGGGTCTGAAGCTGGGAGAGGACCTCTGCCGCCATGACGATGGGATCGACCGTGAGGTGAGGGGTGGCGCCGTGCCCGCCCTTTCCCCGCAGCTCTGCCAGAACGGTGGTGGTGGCGGCCATCATGGGGCCGGACTTCCAGCCTATCTGTCCGGGCCTCAGCCCGTCCCAGATCGAGCCGGTGTGGATCCCGATGATCGCGTCGACTGAGGGGTTTTCGAGGGCCCCGGCTTGGATCATCGAGAGGGCTCCGTCCGTCGTCTCCTCGGCTGGCTGGAAGATGAAGCGCACCGTCCCGGCCAACTCGGCCCGTGCTCCGGCCAGCAGCCTGGCTGCGGCCAACAGCATGGCGACGTGGGCGTCATGTCCGCAGGCGTGCATGCAGCCGTTTGTGGCTGCGTAGGGAAGGCCCGTCTCCTCCCGGACAGGGAGGGCGTCCATGTCGGCGCGCAGGGCCAGGACCTTTCCCGGCCTGTCGCCCCTGAGGGTGGCCCAGACCCCGTGCCCTTTGCCCTGTCCGGATTTGAGCTCATCCAAGCCCAATTTTTCAAGTTCCCGGACGATCACGCCCTCCGTGAGGGGGAGGTCGTGATCCAGCTCCGGATGGCTATGCAACTCACGTCGCAGCGCCTGCGCGTAATCGTTCAGCGCCTGCGCTTCCTTTTTAAGATTCATGTTCCGGTTCCGTCCCTTCGATGAGGTTTTGTAGCGCATGACCCTAATATACATGAAAGAGGTAAAAGAATGAGGAGATTTTTCTGAAGCCAAGAGGTCAGGTCTCGTTGCCACTGAGGTGGGAGCCCGGACTCCCGGGGCTGACTGAGGGCGGTACGCGGTACTATGGAAAGTGAAAAAAAGGAGGGGGAGGAGTCTTCCATTTCTGCGCTCCTGCGGTTTTGTGGCAGCATCCGGTTGCTTGACTGAATTCTTGCAAAATGGTAGTATTTTTATACTGCAGCTTGTCTGATGAGCGGACAAGGAGAAGGATGGGGAGATTTAATGAGACCCATTAAACGGATTCGCCTGTCCGACAGTATAGTGAAGGCTATCGAAGACATGGTGGCCGAAGAGGGATTTCTGCCGGGCGACAAATTCTATTCGGAAAATGAGCTTGTGAAGATCCTAAAAGTCGGAAGGTCCTCCATCCGCGAGGCGGTACGCATCCTTGAGGTGCGGGGAAAGGTGTCCGTCCTCCAGGGGAAGGGCATCTTCATAAGCCCCTCGTCGCGATACGAGGAGAACCCTCCTTTCACCCGCTGGGTGGAGGACAACGAGGACTCCCTGCGGGATCACTTCGAGGTTCGCCTCATCCTTGAGCCGAAGATGGCGGAGCGGGCCGCATCTCACGCTACCGACGAGGACATTGAGGTGATACAGCGGGCCCATACCGCTTTTTCTCAGGACCTGGCCACCGGAAACGTCACGGCGCTCATCGGGGCGGACAAGGTGTTTCACCGTTGTGTCGCCAGGGCCACGGGGAACAGGACGATGTACAGCCTCATGAAGACCATGACCACGTCCCTTTCCGAAGGGTGGGTAACCAGCCTCCATGTTCCGGCGAGGTGGAAGAAAACCGTCCTGGAGCACGGTACGGTGCTGGACGCTATCCGACAAAGGGAAGGGAAACGCGCAAAGGAATCCATGGAGAGACATCTGCTGAACGCCATGGAGGACATCCGGCGGTCGGCTGAAGATATATCTTTGGAGTCGGAGGTGCGGAATGCTTCGGATAACCACGCTCGTAGAGAATAGGGATGGGGAGCACCACGGACTGAGGAGCGAACACGGACTTTCCCTGTACGTCGAGAAGGGGGAAGTGCGGTTCCTATTTGACACAGGGCAGTCCGATGCGTTGATACACAATGCTGTGCAGCTGGGTGTGGACCTCGGTGCGGTCGATTTCGTCGTCCTGAGCCACGGGCACTATGACCACACGGGCGGGTTCCGTCACCTGGCGGAGCGGTTTTTCATTCCTCAGCTGTTTGTAGGCCCCGGTTTTTTTGAGGAGAAATACGCCTTGAGGGGGAGGGCCTGCGACTTTCTGGGAAACAGCTTCGATGAAACATTCCTTAAGAAAAAAACCATTCCCTGGACCGTCATCAGCGAACCCATTCGAGAGATTGCCCCGGATATTTTCCTGCTCTCCGGTTTCCCGAGACTCCATGAAGATGAGACGATACCGCAGCGCTTCGTCCTTCGGCGGGAGGGTACTTTTGAACAGGACAGCTTTGCGGATGAGATTGCTCTTGTCATTCGAACGGCTCAGGGGAGCGTCGTGCTCCTCGGGTGTTCCCACCCCGGGATGCGTAACATGCTTGATGCGGTGCAGGAGCGTCTGGACGCCCCTATCCGGGCTGTTTTGGGGGGGACGCACCTAGTGGAGGCGCACGGGAAGAGACTGGAGGAATCTCTGGAGTATCTGCAGCTTCTGAATTCGAGAGGAGCGGTGGTGAGCATCTCTCACTGCACAGGAAAGGAGGTGCTGGAGGACGCGCAATTGAGGGATAGCCTGTTGACATGGAACGGCACGGGCAGTTCGATCTTTCTGGAATGATTCCCAAAGGCTATCACACGGCGTTACTGTATTTCAAAGAGCTATTGAAGAATCTATCGGAGGAGGGGTACTGAATGCGGTTTCTCAAGAAAGTGGCATTTGTATCGGTGATCTGTTGCCTTGTGATTGGTGTTTTGACGCCTGCCGTGGCTCAGGGGGCCGAAGCGCCGAAGAAGATCGTTTGGAAATCCTCGGGGCACGGCCCGGCATCGGATCCTTCGCAGATCTATCACGACGAGATGTGCAAAGCCATCACGGAGGCGTCGGGCGGACGCCTCGAAGTGAAGCCCTTTGTGGGAGGCTCCATCGTCCCGGCGTACAAGGAGCTGGACGCTGTGAGCGAGAACGTGCTCCAGATGTGCTATACCTGCCCGATGTACAACCTCGACAAGTGGTCGGCCGCAGGGCTTATCAGCTCAAGGCCGGGAGCCCTCGCGGGAGAGGCGCTCAGGGCGTGGTTCAACTACGGTGGCGGTGCGGATCTCATGAACAAGATGATGGAGGGGTACGGCGTCATGACCTTCCCCGGAGCTCTGTCTCCTCTTCCTGAAGAGGTTTTCTTCCACTCCAAGGTGAAGTTCGAGACTCTTGAGGACCTCAAAAAGCTCAAGGTCCGCTGCATGGGTGACGGCGGCGAGATCATGAAGCGCATGGGAGTTGCCACGGTCATCATCCCGGGAGGGGAGCTCTACGAGGCCATGAAGCGCGGCACCATCGACGCCTTTGAGTACTCTACTCTCGCGTCCAACTGGGACATGCACTTCAGCGAGGTCGCCAAGTATGTCTACATGTCCCCCAGTCGTGCCCCCAGCGATCCTCAGGTGGTGTTCGTCAACCAGAAGGCCTGGGACGAACTCCCGGCAGACCTGCAGCTCCTCGTTAAGACGGTGGTGGATCGCTTTACTCAGGCGCAGCACGAGTACCTCGTCCATGAATCCATCCTCGCAGTGGACAAGTTTAAGGAGGCCGGCTGTGAGGTCATCCGGGTCCCGAAGGAAATAGAAGATGCGCTGACGGCAGAGGCCGAGAAGTTCTACGAGGAAAAGTCGAAGAGCGAGAAACCTATCTTTGGCGAGATCTACAACTCCATGAAAGCCTACGGCGAGGCCTATAAAGCGGCAAAATAAATTCGGGAAGAAGTACTCCGTACAAGGAGAGTGGACATGGATAAGGTACGAAAGACACTACGATACATCGACAGGATGAGCGAGATGTCGGGAGCGGTCGCAAAATGGCTTGCCCTTCTCCTTGTGCTTGTGGGGACCTATGAAACCATATCCCGACATTTTTTCGGCGCTCCCACGACGTGGTCCTACGATGTGCTCTGCATGGCGGGAGGCGCTCTGTATATGCTCGGCGCCTCCTACGATTACCTGCACGATGCCCATACGCGGGTGGACATGTTCTACAGCATGCTTTCCTCCAGGTGGAAGGCGTTGATGGACGCCGTCTGTTTTCTCTTTCTCTTTCTTCCTCTTGTCGGCATCATGACCAAGCTTGCTATCTCCTGGGCGGTTCGGGCATGGAAGATCAACGAGGTGTTCTACAACAGCTTCTGGTATCCTCCTGCATGGCCCTACCGGACGATCTTTGCCGTAGGACTTGTGCTCCTCCTGCTCCAGGGGTGCGCGAAGTTCGTTCGCGACGTCTATTTTGTCATGCGAGGTGATCCCCTTGATTGAACTCTCTGCAGAAGTGGTCACCTATCTCATGCTCGGTGGCGTGTTCTTTCTGGTGATGACGGGGTTCCCCATCGCCTTCGTTATCGGGAGCGTCTCCTTTATCGTGGGGCTCCTGGTGTTCGGCCCGACCACCACGTTTCATATTCTGTACACGAGGTTCTACGACCTCTCGCTGAACTATCCGTATCTTGCGGTGCCCCTCTTCACGTTCATGGGGGTCATCCTCCAACATTCCGGAGTGACCAAGGACCTCTATGACTGTCTGTACGAGGCGATGGGCAATCTGCGGGGCGGCCTCGCCGTGGTGACCATCATCTTCGGGACCATCCTCGCTGCTTGCCTTGGCGTCATCGCCGCCTCGGTGACTATCCTCACCCTTATCGCCCTCGCTCCTATGATCACCAGGGGGTACAACAAGTCCCTTGCCGCGGGTTCCATTGTGGCGTCGGGAACCCTCGGCATCCTCATTCCGCCGAGCATCATGCTGGTGGTCTATGCCCCCCAGGCGGGTCTCTCCGTGGGACAGATGTTCATGGGGGCCATCTTCCCCGGCCTGCTGCTCTCCGCGCTGTATATTCTCTACGTGGTAGTGGCCTGTTCTCTGAAGCCCTCTCTGGGGCCCGCCATACCGGCCGACCAGGTCACCCCCTTTACGGGGGAAAAACTTGTGCGGCTGCTGAAGTCCCTCGTTCCCCCCGTGGTCCTCATTGCAGCGGTGTTGGGGATCATCTTCTCTGGCATAGCGCCTCCCACGGAGGCGGCTGCCGTGGGGTGTACCGCGTCCATTCTCCTTGCTCTGGCCTACAGAAGACTCTCCTGGGACCTGCTGAAGAGGGCGTCCCTTGAGACCATGAAGGTGAGCGCTTTTGTCGTGATGATCGCCGCGCTCTGCTACGCCTACGTGGGGATCTTCATGAACGCCGGTGCGGGCGATGTGGTGGCACGGTTCATCCTCTCCTTCCCCGGTGGGAAATGGATGTCCTTCTTCGTCATCATGTTCATCGTGTTTCTCCTGGGGATGTTCATCGAATGGATCGGAATCGTATTCATCGTCGTCCCTATATTCTCTCCGATCCTCGCCTCCCTTGGCTTCGATCCCCTGTGGTCCGGCATGATGATCTGCATCAACATGCAGATGGCTTTCCAGACACCGCCCATGGCCATGTCCATCTTTGTCCTGAAGGGCACGGCTCCCGCGGAGCTTGGAGTCACCATGTGGGACATCATCAAGGGCGTCATCCCGTTCATCCTGATTATCATGCTCGTGCTGGTCCTCTGCTCTATCTTCCCCGGAATCATCACCTGGCTGCCCGAACAGATGATCGGAGGGGGCTAAAAAAGACCCGGCAGTTTTTCAAGACGCTCTCCCGGAGGCGGACGGAAAGTCCGTTTCCGGGAGAGTTTTTTTACCTTTTTCCTGTGGAGATCGTCGTCTCATGCTTGAACTCCACGGAACGGACTGTTTTATGGTATTGTTTCTTTGCTGGATATCTCATCGAAATGGCGGGAACTCTTGATGAACCTCTGGTTTTTGCTCGGTGCGTTTTTTCTTCTTCTTGCTATTGTGGGGACGGCTCTTCCCATTATGCCCACCGTTCCATTCGTGCTCCTGGCCGCGGGATGTTTTGCCAGATCCTCGCGAAAGTGGCACCGCTGGCTACGCCAGAACCCGAAATTCGGCCCCGCGGTGCGGGATTGGGAGGAACATCGTTGCATCTCGCGCAGGACGAAGTTCTGGGGGGTGACCATGACGCTTCTCGGCGGCGGGAGCTCCACCTGTCTCTTCATCCCTCGCGGATGGATGAAGTGGACCGCCATGGGAATCTTCGTGGTGGCAAGCCTCATCGTGCTCTGCTGGAAGGAGTGCCCCCCGAGGGATTCTTCTTGAGGGATTCACTATGTCCGTGTGTGAAAAAGAAAGGGGCGTAAGCCCATTTTTTATTGCTCGTACATGAGCTCCTGAACTGTCCACCTACAAGAGATGTGGGAGTGCATCTGGGTACAGTCTGTGATTTGTAATTAAGTTCACATTTTTGCAGAGTGCGCTTGACAATGGAGGAGAATACAGGTATCATTTTATCTGACGGATAAAAAATCTACGGAGTGAAACAACATGAAAGACGGTTCGATACGGGTCCTCTCAAGAGCTTTTTCAATCCTCCGCTATCTGGCGGAGGGGGGGCGTCCCATGGGCGTCACTGAAATCGCGACGGGAGTCTCCCTGCCCAAGGCAACGGTCTACAGAATTCTGGACAGCCTTGAGGGGGAGCGGGCGGTTTTGAACCGTGGCGGGGAGTATGAGATGGGCCCTATAGCTCTTCTCCTTGCGGATGCCTATCGCTCTCAAGCGGGTTTTACGGAGGCAGCCAGAACCCATCTTCTTGAGCTTCGGAATGCGACGAAGGAGACGGTGCACCTCTTCATCTACGAGAAGGGGGAATTCTACTACCTCGACAAGATGGAGAGCCCGTACCAGGTGCGAATGTACTCTCGGGTCGGGGCCAAAGCCTCCCTGACCTTGCTCTCGGCTGGAAAGGCGGTCCTTGCGAACCTGTCGAAGGACCAGCAGCAGGAGCTTCATGAGGGGATTCCTGATGAGGTCGCCGAGGAGTTCCCCGCCATCCGCGACAGAGGTTACGCTGTTGACGATGAGCAGAACGAACCTGGACTGCGGTGCGTCGGAGCGGCCATCATCGACGGGAAGGGGATTGTCCGTGGTGCGGTGAGCGTCTCGGCTCCAGTGTATCGGTTTACTGAAAAGCTGATAGGGGAGTACGGTTCTCTTGTCTCTCAGACGGCATGGGCCATTGGCAAGAGCATTGCCCAGGTCGAAGGAGTGCTCGCCCGATAGCGCGCGTCAGGTTCAAAGTAGTTCATATAGTCATAATTCGTCAGGAAACAAATTCTAAAGGAGGCAGCAGAATGATTCCCACAAAGAAACTCGTCATGATCCCAGGCCCCACCCCGGTAGTGCGCTCCATCCAGGACCAGATGGCAAGAGAAACGGTGGCCTTTGGCGACCCCGAGTTCGTCAAGGACTTTTCGGAGGTTATCGCTGACCTGAAGGCCATGTGGCGGTGCGACGGAGAGGTGTTCGTCGTGGCCGGCTCCGGCACCATGGGCATGGAGATGGCCCTCGCCAACACCACGAAGCGAGGGGACAATGTCCTCATCTGCTCCAACGGCTTCTTCGGCGACCGGTTCATCGACATGTGCACCAAGAAGGGGCTTAACACTGATGTGATCTCCGCTCCCTGGGGCACCTCTGTCACGCCGGAGCAGGTAGAAAAGAAGCTCGCTGAGAAAAAGTACCAGGTCGTGACGGTGACCCACGTGGAGACCTCCACGGGAGTGGAGGCTCCCATCGCAGCCATCGGCGAAGTGATGAAGAAGCACCCCGAGGTCATCTACATCGTGGACGGCGTAGCGGCCACCGGTGGCGTGGAGGAGTACATGGATACCATGGGGATCGACGTGATCCTCAGCTGCACCCAGAAGGTCTTCGGTGTGGCGCCCGGGCTCACCATGGTTTGGGCGAGCAAGAAAGCCATGGAGCGGCGCGCCAGCCTCGGCTCCATCCCCGAGTCCTACATCGACTTCGACAAGTGGCTGCCCGTGATGCATGACCCCTCGAAGTACTGGGGCACCCCCGCTATCAACATGGTCTGGGCGCTGAAAGAGGCCGTGCGGATCATGAAAGTAGAGGGGCTTGAGGAGCGTTATGCCAGGCATCGCCGTCAGGCGGCCATGGTGGACGACGCTATGGAGGCCATCGGCTTCAAGGTGGCTGCCGAGAAAGCTCATCGGGGTCCCACCCTCTCGGTGTATCTCTATCCTGAGGGTTCCGGCATCGACGACGCCAAGTTCCGAGCGAACCTTGCCGAAGAGGGTGCTCAGACGGCGGGATGCCTCGGTTCTTTCGCCGGCAAGGGGTTCCGCATGGGCCACATGGGGAACATCGACAAGCACACCTTGGTCTCGGCCATCGCTGCGGTGGAGCGGGCCTGTGTGAAGAGCGGATATAAAGTGGAATTCGGCAAGGCCCTCGGTGTCCTGCAGAAGGGGCTTGTGACGGAGTAAAAAAACAGGTCTCATGAAGGGGGTCGGCTGGCCGGCCCCCTCAGACCATCAGAGGGGGAGTGGCATCATGAGCGAGATCGTTCGGGTAGGAGTGTTCATCTGTAACCGGTACCACACCTGTGCCGGAGGAAAATGCCTTAAGGCCCTGCGCAACAGGGAGGGAGCCTTCTCCCTGTACAAGGGCAAGGAAGTGGAGCTTGTGGGGTTCACCACATGCGATGGCTGTCCTGGGGGGAATGTCGAATACGCCCCCGCGGAGATGAAGAAAAACGGCGCAACGGTGATCCACCTCGCCACGGGAATGACCGTGGGATACCCGCCGTGCCACAGGATTGACGCTTTCAGGAAGTACATCCAGGAGGCCTACGGCCTTCCCGTGGTGGTGGGGACCCATCCTATCCCGGAGAAGTACTGGACCATCCACACGGCGTTGGGAACCTGGGACTCCCCGCAGTGGCAGGAGCGGATTGCCCACATAGCCTGTGACCCTGAGATACGATTGGCCTATAACTGACCTGACGGAAAACAGGCGGCCCCCCGGACTTTGTGCTCCGGGGGGCCGCTGTCATTGGAGGCTCGGCTATTCGTGGTATGATCAGCCGGGAAGAGAGCTGAGCGAAGACGCGGTTTCCGTATCAAAGCCCATGATCGTAAGGATGTTGAACTTCCGCGGAGGCGATGAGAGATGAGTGCGATTCAGGAAGCGTCCCGGCTGCTTTTGAGCGGCTATGCCTGTTCTCAGGCGGTGTTTGTGGCCTGTGGGGAACCCTTGGGAGTACCGAGGGAGCTGGCCCTGCGCATCTCCTCGGGGTTCGCCGGGGGGATGAGGACGGCAAGCACCTGCGGGGCCGTGACCGGAGCGATTATGGCCCTCGGCATGCGCTACGGGGATGGGGAGTGCGCCACAGGGGCGGAGAGGGCGCGGGTCTACAAGGCAGTCCGGGAGTTCTCGGAGGAGTTTCGGAGACGGCATGGCTCGCTGCTGTGCAGGGAGCTTCTCGGGTGTGACACGAGCACGCCGGAGGGCCGCAGCCGTGCAAATGAGCTTAACCTGTTCGAGACCCGATGCGTCGCCCTCGTGGAGGGTGCCGTCGCCCTTCTGGAGGAGATGGAGAACAGGGAAGCGCTCTGACCTGCCTGACCCATATGCTGCAATGAAAAATAAGAGGCCTCCCGGGGTACCCCGGGAGGCCTCTTTGCATGCCGAGTCTACCCCCCGAGTTCTTCGCCTCCTCTGCATTTTGCCAGAAACGGCCTTCAAAATGCATGCAGCTCCGCGCTTCATATCCTTTCGGAAGAAGCCTTTCAAAGCGGAAAAGACCGCGCTTCCTCGTACGCATTGTGAAAATATGTTGCGAAAATATTGACGATATTCTTCTCTCAAGGTATAATACATTATACAATCAGACATCGTCTTATTAGATGAGACAAGGAGGGCACACAATGAATCCCTCAAGATATCTGAATCGATCCATCCTCCGAGCACTTCAGACACTAGAATGTTTCGCACAGCCTCACCCCACCCTGTCCATACCGGAAATAGCAAAGGAGATTGGGCTTCATAGAAGCACGGTCCATCGTTTGGTAGTCACCCTTGAGAGCGTCGGTTGGCTTCGTAAGATTCCCGATACGGAAAAATACACCCTCGGAATAAAGGTCGCAATTCTTGGGCAGTTTGCCCAGGATGAGATGTCCTCCTGCCAAATCCTCCGCCCTCTGCTGAACGATCTCGCTGTGGAGACGGGGGAGACGGCCATCCTTTCCATGTTCGATGGCAACAGTGTTCTTTGTGTGGATAAGATAGAGTCGTCCCAAAAACTCAAGATTTCCTCGGAGATTGGCCAAAGCTTCCCCTTTTATGCGGGAGGCACAGGTTTTGCTGTCCTTCTCGGTATGCCTGAGGACGAGGTCCAATCCCTTCTCTTCCGACAGCCTCTTGCTGCTTTTACCGAAAAAACTGAGACGAACCCTGAAAAGGTGCTTGAACGATATCGCACGTTGAAACAGGCCGGATACGTGGTCTCTACGGGAGCCGTTGACCCGGGCATCACGGGAGTGGCCGCCCCGCTCTTTTTCTTCAAGGAAAACATGTACGGCAGCGTCGGGATAACGATGCCCGAGCATCGTGCGGAGGGGGAGGGCTTTCAGAGGATCGTGCAGAAGGTTTTGAGTACGGCGGAGGCCATGTCAAAAATGATTGGCGGTATACAAAGGGGAGAGCACAAATGAACTCTGCCGACATAGTGCTTCGAAACGGGCGAGTGTTCAGCTCCGGAGAAGTATTTCACGGTGGCCTAGCCATCACCGATGGCAAAATCGTATCCTTAGGAGCCAACCCGTTTCTCCCAGTTGGGAGGAGGGAGTTGGACCTTCAGGGGGCCCTTCTGTTGCCGGGTGGCGTGGACACTCACGTCCACGTGCGCGACCCGGGGCGGCGGGAGCGGGGCGATTTTGCTACGGAGACGGTCGCTGCCGCCGCTGGGGGCATCACGACCATCCTGGAGATGCCCATATCCGATCCTCCTCAATATTCACCCGAAATTCTTCGCGACAGAATGCGATGCGCCGCGGAACGCTCTTCCGTCGATTTTGCCTTTTACGGCGCTGCCGGAAACAGGGCGGAGTTTATCCCTGCTTTGGCGAAAGCAGGCGTTATCGCATTTAAAACCTTTCTTTTCGCTCCATCGGCGGGGCGGGAAGGGGAGTTTCAGGGTACCTGTGCCGAGGATGACGGGGCGCTGCTCCAGATCCTCGAGACCGTGGCGGGGACGGGCAAGATATGCGCCGTCCATGCCGAGAACGACAGTATCGTTCAGCGGTGCACTGCGGCACTGAAAAGAAGGGGCGAAAAAGACTTTCTCGCCCACGGCAAGGCAAGGCCTCCCATTGCTGAAGTGTCGGCAGTGGGCAAGGTCCTCTGCTACGCTCAAAGCACCGGCGCCCGAGTCAGCATCTGTCATGTTTCCACGCCTGAGGCGATGGAGCTCATACGGAGGGCGAAACGGCAGGGCGTTCAGGTATACGCCGAAACCTGCCCCCAGTTCCTTTTCTGCGACGAGGAGTCCGTGGCCCACCTCGGCCCCTTTGCCAAGTTCAACCCGCCTATACGACCCCAAAAATCCTCCGACAAGCTCTGGCAATACGTGTTGGATGGAACGGTGGACTACGTAGGCAGTGACCATGGGCCTTTTCTCCCTTCGGAAAAGGAACCGGGATTGGAGGATATCTTTGCGTGCCCTTCCGGCTCCACCGGCTTCGAGGAACGGCTTCCGCTCTTCATCACAGCGGTGCGGGAGAAGCGCATAACGCTTCAACGAACGGTGGACTTGCTTTCCACAAATGCGGCAAAGGTTTTCGACCTCTTCCCCAGAAAGGGCGCTCTCGCCGTGGGTGCGGACGGCGATGTGGTAGCGGTAGATACGGAACGTGACTTCATTATCCGGGCGTCCTGCATGAAGACCGCAGGGCGTGGAATTGCCAAACTCTATGAAGGGAGGCGAGTTTTTGGACAAGTTATGACCTGTCTTGTGCGTGGGCGTATTGTCTATTCGGCGAGTGAGGAGGTCCCGTCGGCCAGTGGATGGGGCCGGTGCGTCCTTCCCTAGAGGACGTTCGCAGAAGCGCCGTCTTTGACGGTTCGATCTCTAAAGGAGGTACAGGAACCATGATTCCAAAGTCGCTCATTCTGTATTGGCTCTTCTTCGCGTTCTTATGTCTGCTCCCCATCACCGTTATTTTCTTCCAAAAGAAGAGATAGACGACAGAGTGGATAGGAAGGGAGGATATTAAAAATGGAACTGATAGTAAGTATTGCTCTTTTTCTTGTGCTGCTGCTCTTGATCGGCGTCTACGTTTCAAAAAGGGTTAAGGACGAGGAAGACTGGTTTATTGCCGGCAGAAACCTCGGCGTTGTGCCCTTGGTCGGGACCTATTTTGCTACGATCATCAGCACCGTCTCCGTCGTGGGATACATGGGATACTACTATGCCCACGGATGGGGAGGCTGGTGGAATTGGGCAGGGACGGCATTGACCTCCTTTATCTCCGCGCTCTGGTTTGCCCGGAAACTTCGGAACTTCGGGCAGGTCACCCTTCCGGATCTTTTCGAAGCGCGATACGGGAGGGCTCATAGCATCCTGGCCGGGGTCGTCATCCTCATCGCTATGATCTTCTTCACCTGCGCCCAGCTTGTGGGCTGCGCCGCCGTCATCACCACGACCATTCCCGCTATCAGCAGGACCGCTGCGATAGTAGGCATAGGGGCTATCTTCATCCTCTTTACGGTCCTTGGCGGGATGGAGTCCGTGGCCTGGACCGATACGTTCTGCAGCGTCGTCATCCTGCTCGGCGTGTGGGCCTTGATGTATGTCATCGTCGGTGAGGCCGGAGGAGTTGTGGAGATTCACCGCAAACTTGCGGAGGTCAAACCCACTGCCCTGGATCCCTTTGCCGGCGGGGCCATCCCTTTAGGGGTAGCCATGTCCTGGTTCTTCACCTGGGGGCTCGGGAATATCGGATCGCCCCAGTTCTCCACCCGAATTTACGCTGCCAAGGACGCGGATACCGCAGCAAAGAGCCAAGCTTATTGCGCCGTGACGTTCATCTTCATATATCTTCCCCTCATGCTCATCGCGCTTGCCGGCATCATCCTTGTCCCGGGGATTGAGAGTCCGGACAGCGTTGCCCCAACTCTCATCAAGAAGTTCATGAACCCATGGATCGGAGGCCTGGTCATGGCCGGAGTGCTCGGCGCCGCTATTTCCACAGCCGACTCGGTACTGCTCCTCGCGGGCACCACGTTTGTTCGGGACATCCTCCAGAAACTCTCTCCAAGGGAGTACTCCTCGGGGCAGCTGCTCAAGATAGCCAGGGTGACGACGTTCATCATCGGGATCATAGCGATCCTCGCGACGATCAACATGGAGTCGGGCGTCATGTGGATCCAGGCAGGCATGGTGGGTATCATGGGCTCCATGCTCTCCATCGTCGTCCTGGCAGCGTTTGCATGGAAGCGTGCGAACAGCCAGGGCGCTATGGCGGCCATGCTCGTCGGTCTTGCAACGGCCTTGGTGTGGGAGTATCTGAAGCGTCCCTTCGGATGGTTCCCCATCCTTCCGTCCCTTGTGACCGGCCTTATCGCGCTCATTGTCGTGAGCCTCAACACACCCCCGCCATCAGAGGCTGTGATAGACCGGTTCTTTGGCCCTGAAATCAATGCCTGAAGCCGATGGTAGATAGGGAATAGAGTATTTATTTGTCGAATAAGGAGGTTTTTGTGGTGAAGGCGGATTTGGTGATTCGAAACGGACAGGTGTATGCCAACGGCGAATTGTTCAAGGGTGGGATCGCGGTGCGGGACGGGAAGACCGCCCTGATCTGCGAGGATGACTATCTGCCCGAGGCGACTGAAGTCCTTGATGCGGGGGGGAACCTCGTTCTGCCGGGCGTCGTGGACAGCCATGTTCACGTGCGTGACCCGGGCCACAGGGAGCGCGGAACCTTTGTCACGGAGACCAAGGCAGCGGTGGCGGGCGGTGTGACGTGCTTCCTTGAGCACCCCATTTCCTCACCCCCTCCCTATTCCCCTGAGGTCCTGCAGAACAGGATCAAAGTGGCGGCCCCTCAGGCCTTTGTGGACTACGCATTTTTCGGGGCAGCCGGTGCTGAGTTCCCTGAAGAGGTGGAGAAGGTTGCGAAGGAAGGGATCGTCGCCTTCAAGACCTTCCTCCATCAGGCGCCGGAGGGGCGGGATGAGGAGTTTCGCGGTCTCACCATGGCCAACGACGGGGAGATGCTCGACGGCTTCAAGGCTGTGGCGAAGACGGGGTTGATCCTGACCGTCCACGCCGAGAATAACGACATCATCCAGCGGCTGATCCGGCAGTTCCGAGCCGAGGGGAAGGTCGGCTTTGAGTACCACTACAAATCCCGCCCGCCTATCTCGGAGATAGAGACCGTCTCCAAGCTCATCCTGTTTGCGAAGGAGACGGGCACGAGGGTGAATTTTGCCCACATCTCGACGCCGGAGGCCTCAGAGCTTGTCAAACAGGCGAAGCTCGAAGGAATGGACGTCTACCTTGAGACCTGCCCTCATTACCTGTTCCTCGATGTGGAGACGGTCGACAAATACGGCCCCTACGCCAAGGGGAACCCGCCACTTCGTGACAGGCAGTCCGTGGAGAAGATGTGGGACTACATCAACGACGGCTCCGTGGACTTCATCGGAAGCGACCACGGTCCTTTTCTCGTCTCCGAGAAGGAGAAGGGGATGAAGGACATCTTCACGGCAGCTGCGGGTTCCGCCTGCATCGAGATGACGCTGCCCCTCATGCTCACAGCCGTTCGGGATGGAAAGCTCACCATGAAGCGGATGGTCGAGCTTCTCTCCGAGAACACGGCGAAAGTTTTTGGCCTCTGGCCGAGAAAAGGGGCCATCCAGGTCGGAGGCGATGCCGATTACGTCGTCGTCGACATGAAGAATGAATTTACGGTTGATAACAAGGATTTCGTGACCCAATCCAGGGATACCTCCCCCATGTACAACGGGTTCAAGCTGGTGGGTAAGCCCATTCACACTGTCGTGCGCGGCCGGGTCGTGATGAAGGACCGGGTTATTGATGAGACGGCCCAGGGCTGGGGCAAAGTCCTCTATCCCGAGTGGCGGGACGGAGCGAAAGCATGAAGCCGAAGATCCTCATCATCAATCCGAACAGCAGCACGGAGATGACCCAGGCCATCCACGCCAGTGCCGTGGCCTTTGCGGGGGACCAGATGGAGGTCGTCACGGTCCCCACGCCTGGGACCTCCCCGTTCATCGCGACCTATGAGGATCATGCGGTGGCGGCTCCTGGCATGATGCAGCTCCTCCGGGAGAACGAGGACAGCTTTGACGCCTTCGTCATCGCCTGCCACGGGGATCCCAACATGGACCTCATGAAGGAGATGACCAACAAGCCGGTGGTCGGCATAGGAGAGGCGTCCATGAAGATGGCCACCATGCTGGGACACACGTTTTCCGTGATCGCTCCCGTGGAGCGCACCATGCCGAACAAGAAGGCTCTCATTGACAAGTACGGCATCACGAGGGACCTGGCCTCCATCCGACCGGCGAACGTGGAGAAGGGTTCCACTGATGTGGAGCGCCTCACGGCAGCCGGACGGCGGGCAGTGGAGGAGGACATGGCGGAGGTTCTGGTCCTCGGGTGCGCCGGGTTTGCCGGGCTCGACAAGGCCATGGAGAAGGAGCTGAACGTCCCGGTCTTGGACGGGGTCATCTGCGCGCTCATCATCGCGTCAGGGCTGGCGAGGTACGGTACGTCCATCAGCAAAAAGAGACGTTACGACAACACCTTCGGGAAATAACGGAGGTGTATCCGGGAAAGCAGTGTTCAAGCGGTGCGGTTCACAGGTAGTATAGAGACATAACATGTCAGGAGGTAGAACATGAAACGTTTCAGAGTGCTTTGGATGGCTGTCGCGTTGCTGTTTGTTTTTGTCCCCGCCGCTCAGGCCAGGGAATTTGTGCTGGGACATACCGGACAGCCCTCGGTCACCTTCGCCCAGGCCGGGGAGAAGTTTGCCGAGTTTCTTGCGAAACATTCCGACGGAAAGCTGACGGTCAAGGCGATGGGGGCCTCCGCCCTCGGCAATAACCGGGAGGGAATCGAGCAGATCCAGCAGGGAGTCACGGATTTCTGGATCATCTCCACGGGGCTCCTCGCCCAATTCACAAAAGCGGTGTCGGTCTATGACCTTCCATACCTCTTCAAGAGCGAGAAGGCAGTCCTTGACTTCGTGAACAGCGATGTCGCCATGGAGATCGTTGAGCCTCTCAACGAGAAGGGCATCCATCCCCTCGGATACTTCATCATGGGGTGGAGGCATATTCACAGCAATGTGCCCGTCAGAAAGCCCGAGGATCTCGCGGGAGTGAAGATCCGCACGGAGCCGGCCCCCATCCGCATGGGCATATTCAAGGCTCTGGGAGCCAGCCCCATCCCCATGGACTTCGGCGAGGTCTTCACGTCGCTTCAGCAGGGCGTCATCGATGCGGGGGAGAACACCCTTGAGAACATTCAGTCCCAGGGGTTCCACACGGTACAGAAGTACATCATCATCGACGGGCACATCATGGACCCCATGCTCCTCGTCATCTCGAATAACACCTGGAACAAACTCTCCGATGAGGAAAAAGCTATAGTCCAGAAGGCCGCTGACGAGGCGTGCACATGGGATCAGGAGAACGTTCTGGCGAACAACAAGAAGATCCTTGACGAGTTCAAGGCGGCCGGGAGCCCCGAGATCATCGAGCTCACCGCCGAGGAACGGCAGGCCTTCAGAGAGGCGAGCAAGTCCGTCTTCGACGAGTATAGGGATTCCATTGACTTGGAGCTCTACGAAAAGATCATGAAGTTCCAGGAGTCCTACGCGGAAGAGGCTCCCAACAGCTAAAAAATCATGGCGACAACCAGGGGGACGGAGGATTTCCTCCGTCCCCCTGGCGTCACTTCGTCTTCGGAGGTGTCAAACGTGAAATTCATTCGGTTGCTGGACGCCTATTTTGAAGAGGCGCTCGCTATCTTTTTCTTTCTCACCATCCTGGCCATCGGGATGGATCAGGTGGTGTGCAGATACCTGTTCAGCTTCGTCCGCCCGTGGTCCGAGGAGATGATGCGGATTCTTTTCGTTGCCCTGAGCCTGGTCAGCTTCTCCCTCTGTTCGAAGCACAGACAGCACGTGAAGGTGGAGATCCTGCAGGTGGTCCTCCCGAAAAAACTGGGCAGGGCCCTGGAGCTTTTCGCCTCCCTCGCGTTTCTGTTTTTCACGCTCCTCGTGGCGAAATACGCCTACGACATCGCGGTCCTGCAGTATAAGAGCGGACAGACCACCGCCGCCATGGAGATTCCGACCTGGACGTATTTCTGCTGGGGTCCTGTGATGTTCGTCGTGATGGCCTTCCGGATCTTCCAGAAGGATATTCTGCCGTTCTTTGTCAAAAAAGACCCAGGCGCGGAAGCCGCTGCGTAGGGGAGGGGAGAAAAGATCATGTTGCTAGCTGTTTTTGGAGGAATGTTTCTTGCCCTTCTTCTCGGGGTCCCCATCGCCGCATCCATAGGGTTCAGCTGTCTGGCCTTCATCCCCTGGCTGCCCGGCGGGCTTGACCGGGCCATGTTCTTCGTCGGTCAGCGGATGGTGGTCACGGCGGACTCCTTTACCCTGTTGGCCCTGCCGTTTTTCATCCTGGCTGGGACCCTCATGTCCCACGGCGGTATAGCGAAGAAGCTCACGGACCTCGCGGAGGCTATTTCGGGTGATTTCCCCGGCGGGCTCGGCATCGCGGGGATCGTGGCGTGCATGTTCTTCGGCGCTGTCTCGGGCTCCGGCCCTGCCACCGTGGCGGCCATCGGCGCCATCATCATTCCGGCGATGCTGGACAGGGGGTACGACGCCGGATACGCTGCCGGGCTCATGGCGTGTGCCGGAGGCATCGGCGTCCTCATCCCACCGAGCGTCCCTATGATCGTCTACGGAGTGAACTGCGCGGTGTCCATAACGGATCTCTTCATAGCGGGGTTCACCCCAGGTATCATCGTGGGGCTTTTCCTGATGATCCCCACCGTCCAAATTGCGAAGAAAAGAGGTTATGCGGGGGCTCCCCGGGAGGGCGGTTTCTCGTGGGTCATGCGAAGGGTCTGGGATGCGAAGGCGGCGCTCCTCATGCCGGTGATCATCCTTGGCGGCATCTATTCGGGAGTCTTCACCCCCACGGAGGCCGGCATCGTCGCCGTGGCCTATGCCATAGTCCATGGCTTTTTCACCAGGGAGCTGTCCTTAAACGGGCTCTGCAAGGCCATCATCGAAGCTGCTATCATCACGGGTTCCTGTGTCTTTCTCATGGGAGCGGCGAGCGCCTTTGCGAAGCTTCTTCACATGAAGGACGTGCCAAATCTGATAACGAACCTGATCTTCAACGTCACGACAAATAAATATCTCATCCTCCTCATGTTCAACATCGTCTTCCTGCTGGGGGGAATGTTCATCGACACGCTGTCGAACATCCTGATTTTCTGCCCTATTTTCCTCCCCCTGGCTGTGAAGATAGGGGTGGATCCCATCCATTTCGGGATCTTCGTGATCACCAATCTGGCTCTGGGGATGGTGACGCCTCCTATGGGGGTGGACCTCTTTGTGGCGGCCAATATAGCGAAGAGACCGTTCGAGCAGGTTATGAAAGGTTCCATACCCTTCATGCTCTGGAATCTCGTGGCGGTTCTCTTGATAACCTATTTCCCCATCCTGTCCCTCTGGCCGTTGAAGCTGTTCAGGTGATGGCCGATAGGCCTGCTTGAAGGCATACTGATACCTAAGCTCGATAACGTAAAAAACATATTCTCATAAAGGAGTGGTTGTCTCATGAGTTCTGTACGGGGGATCTTTGCGCCGATTGCGACGGCCTTTGACGCCTCGGGAGAGGTGGACTACAAGGTCTACGTGGAGAACGTGGAGGCTTTCGGGAAGACAAAGCTCGCCGGGCTTGTGATCCTCGGTAGTAATGGCGAGTTCACCATGCTCTCCCACGAGGAGAAGGTGAAGCTCGTGGAGGTGGCCCGCAAGCACCTGCCCGCGGACAAGAAGGTCATCGCCGGAACGGGGTGCGAATCCCTGAAGGAGACCGTGGAGCTCACGAAGGAGTGCGCCGACGTCGGGGCGGAGGTCGCCCTCGTGGTGACCCCCCACTACTACAAGCGGGACATGAACGAGGGGGCTTTGGAGAAGTTTTACACGATGCTGGCCGACGCCTCTCCCATCCCTGTGATGCTCTACAACATGCCGGGCAACGCGGGGATCAACATTCCGTCGTCTCTGACGGTGAAGCTTTCGAAACACCCGAACATCAAGGGGATCAAAGACAGCGGCGGCAACATCGTCCAGATCTCCGAAGTTTTGGCAAAGGCTCCCGAGGGCTTCTCTATGTTCGCCGGATCGGGGAGCTTCCTTCTGGCGACCCTCATGCTCGGCGGCGTGGGCGGCACCCTGGCGGTGGCCAACGTGGTGCCGAACTATTGCGCGGAGATCCAGGAACACTACGAGAAGGGGGACCTTGCGACGGCCCGGAAGATGCAGCTGGCGCTCCTTCCCTTGAACGCAGCTGTGACGAGCCGCTTTGGCATAGGTGGGATGAAGGCAGCCATGGACCTTGTGGGGTATAAGGGCGGACTGCCCCGGCTTCCCATCCTTCCGGCGAGCGTCGAGACCCGGGGGGAGATCGCCCGGATTCTCAAAGAACTGAACATCCCAACGGTCTAAGGCCATGATGATATCCGGAGAACGGTTTCTTTCGGACCTCGAAACCTTGGGCACCATAGGCTGGGTGGAGGGTCACGGCATGGATCGGGCGGCCTACTCCAAGAACTACGAGGAGGCCCGGACCTTTGTCCAGAAGAAGATGGAGGAGGCAGGGCTTTCCACCTCCATGGACGAGGTGGGTAACCTGTTCGGTCGGATGGAGGGCACCGAAGGGGGCGCCCCGGCCATCATGGCCGGATCCCACCTGGATGCTGTTCCGGGAGGGGGCAAATACGACGGCCCCCTGGGTGTCATGGCGGCCCTGGAGGCAGCTCGGGCCATCAGAGAGCGGGGGATCGCCCTGCGGCACCCCTTTGAGGTGGTGGGGTTCATCGCAGAGGAGGGAGGCCCCCTCGGGGGGACTTTTGGAAGCCGAGCTCTCACCGGACTTGTGAAGGACCCGATCCCTGAGGAGGTGCTGAACCAGTTCGGTCTGACCGTCGAAGGGATCCAGGCGGCCCGCAGGGATCCGGCGTCCCTGTGCTGCTATCTGGAGCTCCATATCGAACAGGGGCCCTACCTCGATCGGCGGGGCATCCCCATAGGGATTCCCACGGGCATCGTGGGGATCAGCCGGTACGCCGTGACCGTGGAGGGTGAGACGAACCACGCGGGGAGCACCCCCATGAAGGAGCGGAAGGACGCCATGCGCCACGCCACGGACCTCCTCAATAAATGGTTCGCATGGGTGGACACAAGGGACGATTTCGTCTGCAATGTGGGGGTCTTCTCCCTCCATCCCGGCTCCGTGGCCATCGTTCCAGGTGCGGCGGAGTTCATTTTGGAGATACGTTCCCTGAAGGACGCCGTCATGGAGGAGGCTTTCCAGCGCTTCAAAGCCCTCTGTGACTGTGAGGCAGGGTTGCCGGTCACTGTGAGGAGGACCGTCTGGAAGGGGGGTACGGATCTGGCCCCAGGGTTGCAGGACGCAGCGGAGAGAGCCTGCGGTGCGGCGGGGATTCCTTGTGTGCGTATGCCCAGCGGGGCGTCCCACGACGCCAACTCCATGGCTCATGTCACCCCTTCGGGGATGATCTTCGTGCCGAGCATCCGTGGAGTTAGCCATTCGAAGGAGGAGGCCACGTCCCCGGAGGACCTTGCCCGTGGCGCCGAGGTTCTGGCGCGGACAATCATTGAGGCGGACAAGATATTTTCGTAGCACAGCGGATCAAAAATAGAAGGGCTCTCCTGAGGAGGGCCCTTTTAATTGTCAAAAAGCCCCAGAAGAAGCCTTTTTGTAATCTCAGCGTTGCCTTTAGCTTGACCATCTACCCTCTTAAACCGGAAATCAGCCGTTTTCGGTCAAGCAGCAGAGCGATCGCTTCTTCGCTTGAGCGTGCCAGCAAATCAGCGTCCAGCAAGAGCGGCGCATATAATCCCTCGGCCTCTAATACGGCGATTGATAAGGCGGCAACCTGAAACATCAGCCTGTCGTTTCTGCCGTTCCCGATGCATGCACAATGGTCTGCGCCGAGTTCCTCTACCAATGTTTTTTTGCTTTCTCCGGCCTGTATTGCATTAAAGATAAGAAGAGAAACAGGCATATCCTTCATCTCTGTAGCGGCGGTTCCCTGCGTATCAGAGGTGGCAACATACACATTCAAATGCTTCGCGAGTGCGACAAGAAGCGGTTTTACCGTGGCCTTCAGCTTACCGTCAACAGCGATCGTGCCATTGAAATCCATTACCACATTGGATAGGGAAACGCTCTTATATCCCGGAATCTCGACAGTCATACTCATACTTCCCTCATAGTTCCTTCACTTGACCTTCTCCCATGAATCCATGCAGGTGGTAAGCTGGGACTTGGGCTGCTGTATATCCTTCTCAGCGCTCTTCAACTCTTGGAAGCTCATGCCATGAAAAGCTAACACAGTTTGCAGGTACCGAAAACAGTATTTTGATGGGGATGCTCGAAAGTTTCTTCCGATTTTCTCAAAACGGGCTCTGCGCTGAAAAAATACAATGCTTATAAAAGGAAGGCACACCAGCCCTTGACGCTACTAAGGCATCTTCGAAGTTTGAGATCATAGTTTGCGCGACGGCTGGTCACCCACCCGAATGCTACGGGTAATCGCACAGTCGTTTGACTCTTGTAAATTACAAAAAACATGTTATTGTTTGAATAGGAAATATAAAATTATCAGTACAGGCGCAATTGAAGCTAAAGACCTGCTAAGAAAAGTCAATCGCTGGCGGAACCCCGGTAATCCCGGAACACAACCTCATTGTCAGACGAACTTTTGCTTCGCCTCTCAACCTGCTCAATCGTGCTGCTCCGTGAAAGCCGGGGGCTCACTCTTTAGTATGGGCTTGGAGTCCCAAGGAGGCAGGAAAAATGGCAAAGTTTACTCGTGGTTGGCAATTTACCGGCACAAATGAACCTTTGACTTTTGTGGAAAAGGAATTGGAACCATTGGAGGAAGGCTGTGTACGAGTAAAAGTGCATAATACAGGCTTATGCTCCTCTGATGTTGGCGCCCTGCATGATCCGAGCTGGATGGCTATAATTAGCGTTCCTCGTATTCTGGGGCATGAAGTTTCCGGCGAAATTATTGAATTGGGCAAAAATGTTGAAGGCTGGAAGATTGGGGAAAGGGTCGCAATTTGTCCCATGGCCTACAATGGAGTCAGGGGCCCCGGATATGGTCGGGATGGCGGCTATGGAACAATCACCTCTGCACACTCAGAGAGGCTCATCAGGGTCCCCGATAATGTGAGTTCGGATCAGGCAGCAGCTTCTACCGACGCAGGAATGACATCCTACCATGCTGTCGTCGTCAACGGTGGAGTGAAAAAAGGCACTAAAGTCGGCATTATCGGTCTGGGTGGACTTGGAACAGTTGGGATGGATGTGGCCATCAGTAAAGACGCCGAAGTATACGTGGCTACAAGAAAAGAAGCCGCCCAGAAAAAAGCTATGGAACATGGTGCATTCAAAGTAGCTGCGAACATAAAGGACTTTAAGGATGATCAATTAGATGTCATAGTTGACTTCGCCGGCGCCGGGATCACTACCAGAGAAGCGATGGGGACTGTAAAACCAGGTGGTAAAGTGGTTCTGGTCGGAATGCACAACCTTGAAATCCCTGTCAATGGCGCCGATCTTATTCTTCGCGAAGTTCAACTTATGGGATCTCATGGCGGAACAAGCGAGGACATTGCAGACGTTATCCAATTGATCAGTGAAGGCAAACTGAAAATCGGAGTGGAGTTAATTCCATTGAGCGCTGTTGCGGAGGGTCTTAAGCGGCTGGAAAAAGGCGAGGCTGATGATCGCTTGGTAATGTACACAACGGAAGACGATTTCAAATAAAATTTCTCGCTTGAATGAAGCCCGGAAATGCTTTCCGGAAAGCGCGGAGTATTTTGTACAGGGGGCAGCCATTTGGCTGCCCTCAGATTGTTCAAGAAAATATTTGAGATACGTTCCAACAGCCCTCATTATCTCCCTGGAAAGCGGGATTTAGTATATGTCCTTCTGCTGCTGTCAAAAAAGAGCATTCTCAGTTTGAGATGCTCTTTTTTGACCTTTGGGGAATCATCTTATTTGCAATTCCTGACTGAAGATTTTTATTGGATTTTTTATTGTAAAGTAGAGCTACGGTGTGTTACAATTGACTGACATAAACCCGAACTGTGTTCGTATTTGCGAACGATAGGAGCAGATAAGCCATGAGCAGAGCTGCAAACAGGGTTGTAGATATCCTTTCCGTGCTTTACCACAAGGACGAATTATCGTTAACAGAGATAACGTCCATCCTTAACATTCCCAAGACAAGCGTATATGACATACTCTCCGCGCTCGAAAAGAGGGGCATAGTCGAGCGAGCCAACCCCAAGCTGAAGACCTATCGGCTCGG
>JAAYOR010000141.1 GCA_012520235.1 Fretibacterium sp. | reverse complement strand
TCCGGCAGTTGCGCCTCCAGCTTCAGGGTGCTCCAGCAGGTGCCCTCGCTGTTCTTGAATATGACGGGCCCATTGACGACAAATGTGTCCTTATGCGTCGCCGTGAGGATAGACCAAGATTCCGCCATTTCGATGGCGCCTCCGCCCACCGTGTCGATTATTTTCTTGGCGCCATCCAGTGTGACGTCACCATAAAAGGCGATGGTAGAAGTTGAGTCCGTGAAGACGAGGCCGGCAACATTTCCCGTGAGCGCGCCCCGGTAGTTCTCCGTTTTTATGTGGAGAACCTTGCCTGAGGGGACTTCGAGGTTGGACCCTAACTCCAAATTGCCGTCAAGCACTATCGCGGCATGGGCGTTCGGTAATGCAAGGCAGTCTGCCTCGGTCGTCAGGGTCGCCCCCTCTGCCACCAGGAGCGACGCTTTGCCTTTGATATCTTCTTCCTTAATAGGCTCGTCGCTGCCCTTCAGAGTCAGCTTGCCGCTGCCCTCGCTCTTCAGGGCCACCTCAACATCATTGAGGACTCTGATTGCGATGTCTGCTACAGAAGTGCTTACGGTGATGTTTGCGTTATCATTAAACACCGCAATATCGCCGGCGCCAGGGGCTCCGGCGGGGTTCCAGTTGGCGCCCGTGCCCCATTTTCCGTCTCCGTTTCCGTTGGTCCAGGTTTTCTCCGCCGCCATAGCAGAGGAGAGGGCCAGCAGCATGACGAGCGCCATCGCTGCCCCCAAAGCGTTGAAAAACTTCCTCCTCATCCCGTAAAACGCCTCCTTATGATATAGGGTATGTGCTCTTCAAGCTGTGGAGCTTGAAGATTGAGTCAGGTGAGTTGTGAGGTCAGGTGAAGAGCTGTGAAGAGAAGATAACAGCCATGTGTCCGAA
Organism: Fretibacterium sp.; assembly: GCA_012520235.1. Classification (GTDB taxonomy): domain Bacteria; phylum Synergistota; class Synergistia; order Synergistales; family Aminobacteriaceae; genus JAAYOR01. The sequence continues at coordinate 2,388 of JAAYOR010000141.1, read as the reverse complement.
TAACTGTCCGCATCACATGACATTGCGCATTATGACAGCAGATACGCCTTACACTGACGATTGTATCACATCACGCCTTGTTTTTTGATTTTTTAAAATTCATTCACGTCTTTGGCTAAATGCAACGTCTAAGCAGACAGACAATGCCCGCCCTCATTCCTTGGCCTTGAAGTTGTAGATGGGCTTTAAGTGGCTGACCACCTCCGCGGTGTCGGTCAGGTGCCTCAAAATGCTCTCCATGGGCTTATAAGCCATCGGAGCCTCGTCCAGGGTGCCGCGGTTCACGCTGGTGCTGTAGATCCCGTCCATGCTGGCCTCAAACTCGTCCATGCAGAGGTGCTGCCGGGCCGCAGTGCGGCTCATCAGCCGGCCTGCGCCGTGCGGGGCGGAGTAGTTCCACTCCGCGTTCCCCTTACCGATGCAGATAAGGCTGCCGTCCCTCATGTTCATGGGTAGGAGGAATCGCTGACCCTTCCGGGCCGAGACTGCGCCCTTGCGCAGGATCATCGAATCGGTGTCGATGGTGTTGTGCACTGTGGTGAAACGATCCTCCACCGTCAGGCCCATGCCTTCCGTCAGGTCCTGGACCATGGCGCGGCGGTTCCAGTCAGCGAACTCCTGCATCAGCTTCATGTCGTGAAGATAGTCCCGAAACAGGCTCCCGGAGACGTAGGCCAGGTCCCGCGGGATCTGGCTCTTGTTGACGCTGGCGCCGCGAGCGCGGCGTTTTTTCCCCTCACGCTTCCCGCCCTCGGCGCCGCTGAGCTCGCGGTAGCCTTCTTTTTGGTAAAAATTGGCGACCTGGAGGCCCACATGGCGGCTGCCCGAGTGCACCACCAGGTAAAGAGTTCCCTCCTCATCGCGGTTCAGCTCAATGAAGTGGTTGCCGCCGCCCAGGGTCCCGATGCTGAGGCGCGCGCGATCGCGCTTGACGTGAGGTGCGCAGCGCAGCCCGTCAGGGTCCACCCGCTCGGCAAAGGCATGCGGCCTCTTGCGGACGGCGCGACCGGATGGGATGAGTTTGCGGACCAGCGAGTCGAACCTGGCGCAGCTGATGTCACGCTCGGCAAGCCGGACCACCTCCATGCCGCACCCGATGTCCACCCCCACCAGGTTCGGGACTATCTTGTCATGGACCGTCATGGTGGTCCCGATGGTGCAGCCTGCTCCCGCATGGACGTCCGGCATCACCCGGATGCGGCTACCTTCGGAGAAGGGCTGATCGCAGAGGGTCCGGATCTGGTCGGCCGCGCCCTCCTCCAGCTCGTCGGTGTAGACGACGGCGTGATTGTAGAGCCCTTCGATAAGGATCATAGGATCACCTCGTTAAAAAATACAAAAGACACAGGGCGCGCCGGCCCTACGGTCTTGACGCTCTGCTGCAGAACACAGAACGACAGGATGCGAGACTCAGGGTACAAAATTTGGCACAGGGGATACGGATAACGTTCTAAGGGAATTTAATTTGGAACGTGATGGGAAACTATAATCATTAACGGTCGTTAGACGGCCGTCATCTTATTGTACCATGCCGGGTTGTGGCAGCAGGGGAAGCGTGGCTATGGCTCCACTTGGCGGAGGGCTTTTTTGTGTCTTCGCGTTTCTTTTTTATTTTTGTTTTTGTTTTGTCTTTTTCCCATATTTTTTGTCTTTTTTCTGTGTTTTTCGCGTCTTTTGCGGTTAATTATTTTTTATGTTTTTTCCGTGGTCGTACAGGAAAAAGAGCAGCATGATGAGGAACGAGGTGGCGTTTGCGATAGGGAACGCCCACCAGGCACCCTGCAGGCCGTAAAGGCGCGCGAGGGCCCAGACCAGAGGGGTTATGAGCACAAACTGCCGGAGCACCGAGAAGGAGAGCGAGGGCAGGGCGCGGCCCACTCCCTGATAGAAACCGGAGGCCAGGAGTTGGAATCCGGCGAAGATCAGCCCCATGGAGAGGATGCGGCCGCCGGCGGCGCCTATCGCGAGCAGCTGCGGGTCTTTTGAGAAGAGCCCCACAAGTTTGTCAGGGAAGAAAAAGAGCAGCGCAGCCCCCAGACAACAGTGGATGGAAGCGAAAAAGATGGAGAGGAAAAAAGCCTGCCGGACGCGCGGAAAGTTCCGGGCCCCCCAGTTGTAGCCGACGATGGGGATCATGCCTTGTGATAGCCCCAGGATGGGCATGATGATCAGCGAGTTACAGCGCTGCAGCACGCCGTAGGCCGCCAGAGCGATCTCACCGCCGCAGTCCAGAAAGACCTTGTTGAACACGCTGACGCTGAAGGCTATCCCCAGTTGGTTGAAGAAGGCGGAAAACCCCACCTTGCAGACGTCCTTCATGATCCTCCAGTCAGGGAGGAGTGTTGCGAGAGAGGGCTTCAAAACACTCTTTCCGGAGGCATAGTAATA
>JAAYOR010000140.1 GCA_012520235.1 Fretibacterium sp. | reverse complement strand
TTGCCAGCGTGTGGAACCAAATGCTTTGGCTGCTTCAACAACCTCCTGATCCACGCTGCGAATACCCAGGTTTGTCATCCTCACCATCGGCGGCATGGAATAGATGACCGTCGCAATTACCGCAGGCACATTTCCCAAGCCAAGCAACATGACAGCAGGGATCAGATACACAAAACTTGGCATTGTCTGCATGGTATCAAGAATCGGGCGAACGAACTTACCTGCCCTTGTGCTGAAAGAGATCAAAATGCCCAGCGGGAATCCTAAAATCAACGAGATGAACACCGATGTGATGATGAGTGCTAAGGTGGTATACATTGGGTTCCAGAGCCCAATTAGCCCAATAAAGAAGAGCATGGCTGCGTACATGAGTGCGCGCAAAGGGTTCCGGGTAACTCTCCATATGCCGGCAAATACAAGAGCTATCATCAGCCACCATGGGATAAAATTGATTGCTGCCTGTACCCACACCAATATCTGGCGTAGGAATGCAGAGATTTCATCAAAAAAGGCGCCCCAATTGCGTACCATGTAGTCAATAGCCTGGTCAATTGGTTTTTTTATGTCAAGGTAGATTTCATCAGGAAATTCCGTTAACCATTGATTCAAACTAACTCACCTCATAACTCACCTCAGAAAGAAATGCTGAGGAAACAAAACGTAGCAGCCAGCCACATGTGGCTGCCACGTTGGTTAGCATAGTTGGCACAGATAGATTGATATGGGTTGTCCCGTGTCAGAGAGCCTCACGAACCAAGGCAGCCTTGTCTTCAGGAAGCCATTGGTCGATAAGTTCATCATGTGTCTTCAGGAACCATACTGCAGCATCATGATAGGAGGCATCGTGTTCGCTGATATACGCCAACGCTTCAGAGGTCAACTGGCTGGATGTTTTATATTTGCTTAAAAACTCCGAGTATTCCGGATATTGCTTATGAAACGCAGGATTGACAACTACCGTTAAACGGATGGACGGACATTCACACTGCCCCAACAGGTACAACTCCGGGTCATAGGGGGAATCCTGGAGTAACACAAGATCATACTTGCCGGTAATCCAAGCAGGTTCCCAATAGTACGCCACAATGGGCTTGCCTTTTTCATAGGCACCCACAATTGCCGCGGCCAGTGCAGGATCAGAGCCTGGGTCAATGTAGTTGTACATTTTGTCCAAGCCATAAAATTCAACTTTCTTGCGCATGATCTCGTCAATCTGCCAACCGGAAATAGCCCCATAAATCCGACCCTTTCTCGGGTCCTCCGGGTCTTTGAACAACTCACTATAGCGCTTAAGGTCTTCAACCGTCTTCAGATCCGGAGCCATTGGCTCAATGCCCCGTTCAGCATCCCCATCTATAACATAGCGGGGGACATACAGCCCTTGAATATTGTCAGCATAGTTGACACCAAGCTCCACTAAGCGGCCTGCTTTCACATCATCCTGATAAGGCGCAATACTATCCGTCCAGGTTTCCATGTACACATGGATATCGCCTTTCAGAAGTGCGTTATAAGTGATCGCGGTAGAGCCCGAGATTACGTCCGTCGTGTAACCATATGCTTTTTCAGCAATCAGCATTGCGACCGCGTTATGGAACTTCATGCTGTCCCATCCTGCATCACCGAAGATAATCACTGATGAAGCAGCACTTGCAGGAACTGCAAAAGCGAATGTCATAACGAAAAAGCCAGCAAGCAAAATCGCAAAGAGTCGTTTTTGTCTCATGTCTGTTTCCCCTTTCTGGTTCGTTGCTTTTGACTTCACACCATGCAAAGCCAGCGAGAGGGCACTCAATCAATTCAAGGACACAGGCGCCGTGTGTGAGGGTGAGTCCAGGAACGCACTGTCCGGTTTCCAAACCGAGCCTAAAAATACTAACACGATGTGCATTTCATGTCAAAACGTCCCTTTCTGATAACTTTCACAAATCCTAATATAATACAACAAAGTCTGTGATCAAGAAGATTCAACAGACCGTATCCTTACGTTTGCATGAGGAAAAAGAAATGGCACGGAGCCTTTGGGGTCACAAATAAGCACGAATGGGCACAAAAAAACCGAAAAAAAGAACCGCGAACCACGCGAAAGAGAAAAACAGTTCAAAGTTATCAAGTTTATAAAGTTCAAATTAAAGGTTGAAACATCTTTGAACTTTGAACGACGACGCCGTGGTGGCTTCGCTTCGACATAAGCAGGACCGAAGGGCGAAGCCCGTAGGTTTAGCTCGCTATACGACGCGGCATTCGTGGCCTTGGAGAAAAACTGCCACAAAGTAGCCGGTCGCCTGCTTATGCAAAGTTTGAGGTGTGTAATTTGGGTTCAAAATGAGCTGCTATCTTATCGGAGGCCTTCAGGCCGCTGCCTGAGAGAAAGACCACGGTCTCCTCCTCTTCGAGGAGCTCTCCAGCTTTCAAGAGCTTCTTCCAGCCTGCGACCGCAGCCGCGCTCGTGGGTTCCAGAAAAAGCCCAGCTTTACCCAGCTCGTTCAGAGCTTCCCACAGCTCCTCTTCATTCACTGTGACGAACGTTCCCTTTGAAGAACGGACTGTCTCCAGAACTTCGGCACCTCGAACAGGTTCGGAGGAGGCAATGCCCTCGGCTGCTGTCTCACGCTTTTCAATGGTTGCGGGGAGATGTTTTTTCTCCTCAAAAGCGCGGGCCAGGGGAGCGCAGGCCTCCGGCTGAACGCCCAGAATGCGGACAGAGACGTCGACACCCATGTGTCTCAGGTCCTCCATGGCCAACCACGCCCCCAAGGCGATGCTACCCTGTCCAACGGGGACAACGATGTTTTTGACGTCAGGCAGATGCTCGTGAACCTCCAAAAACCACGTTTTGACTCCGTGAAGGAACCAGGGACTCCAGTTGTGGCTTGCATAAAAGCTTTGTCTGCCTGCTTCCATCGCAGCTTGTGTGGTCTTTTCCCTGGAGCCGGGGATCCGGACCAGGTTTCCCCCATAAGCGGCGATTTGGACGCATTTACCGGCAGAGGTGTAACTCGGGACGTAGACGTCACAGGCAATGCCTCCTGCGGCGCAATAGGCGGCCAGCGAAGCGCCCGCATTGCCCGAGGAGTCCTCCACAACCTTAGTAAGCCCGACGGTTCGCAACCAAGTCGCCAGGACGGACATGCCCCTGTCCTTATAAGAGCCGCTTGGCATCAGATAATCCAGTTTGAACCAGGCTTTATGGCCCGCGATGCTTCGTTCGATCAGAGGGGTGTTTCCCTCTCCCATGGTGACCAGGGCGTCTCGTTCCAGAGCGGGGAAAAAACCGTTAAGATAGCGCCACGGGCTGCATTGGGATGAGGCAGGACGAGGATTGTAGCCAGAGAGTTGAAGCGTCCCGCCACAGGGACATCTCCAAATCAGCTCCCGCTCTCCAAAACGGGCGCCGCATTGAATACAGTGGAGCATCATCCTTCCCCTTTCATGCCTTGGGTCTCTCAAGGCAGTTCAGGCTCTGTGTGCACGACAGCAGGGTCACTTTTTATCCCATTTTGAGTAGGAATAGATGAGGTGGATGGGGCGCGCGCCCGGAGATTCGCCAGGGAATCGATTGGTGGCCTTGGGGTCATAGGAGAGCGCGATCGTTGTGTATTTATTGGGGGTCCAGACACTGCGGTACATCAGCTTGCCTTCAACCCTCATGTTGGGGAGCGGCCGTTCCTTTACAGTCCCAAAGCGCAGAGTGTAGGCCAGTCTCAAGTTCTCATAGAACTCATAATCCTTTTGAGAGTTGCCCGTACTGGTGAGGTAGACCGCTTTATAATTCAGTCCTTTTTTGGGGTGAAAGCCGAAGATAAAGAGAGCCGGACGCCCTTCAAAGAGGCCTTTCATGCTCAGTCGCCCATCCCGAATAAAATCGGAGGCCTCTGCCCCGCTTCTCTCCATACGGAGCTGGGTCCGTTTGGAGGAGAGCCCAAAGGTTGCGGACATGAAGGCCTCAGCGCTGTTCTGAGCGGAGGCGGGGGAGGGCAGAAGGAACGTTGTCAGAAAGGTTAGGAGGATGATAAGAGCACGCAAATTTTTCATGAGAGCCCCCCTGTTACGGTGTCTGCTGCGGCCTGTGCGGAGAAAACTCCCATATCAGGCGAGTGGCGCTCTGGGCCTCTTCTCCGCTCCCCAAGACAAAGTTGCCCAGGCATCGGTGGGAGCTGCGGCGCTTTAGGCGCAGGGGAAGTATTTCAGCTCTGGCGATGGGTTTGCCATAACGGTTGAGAAAGACCATCGTTCCCCCAAAGTCGATGTTGGCGGAGGTGGGGTTGATGATGTCAACGAGTAAGGAGTTCCAGTTGTAAACGATGTTTTTAAAACTCAATCCTGCAGTGCCTTCGATCTTTCCCTCTCGAACGAGGGCAAAGGCCACTCCGTGCGCTCCAGTCAGGACAAGGAGCAGCGTCAGCATCAGAACCCACGAGAAAGCTCTTCTTTGGTTCATTGGGACCTCCTTTGTGAAAGATGGGCTCTGGAGCCCTTATAGTTTCCCTCCGGTCGTTTTTTTCGAGTTTTTTCAAGTGTCCGAGGGAAGAAAAATGGTAAGCCAGACGCAGGGAGGGGATTTTGAGGTGCGGGCGACGCGATGTTTTTCATGAGCTGGGAGCCACGTCCAATCTCCAGGACAAAGAGAGAGGCGCTCTCCTCCTTCGAACTCCAGTTCCGCTGAGCCCTGGAGGAGGAGGACCCACTCGCTCTCCTCCTGGTCGTACCAAAAATCCTCCGCGGAGGCGTGCCCCGCCGAGAGGATGCGCTCCACCCGCACGCCTTTGCTCTGAAGCAGGGTCTCAAGGAACTCCTCCGGGCCCTTGGCAGCATCCTCAGGAAAGGAGAAGAGATTTTTGCAGTTTTTTTGAGGTTTTTGCCCCATGCCGCGCTCCTCCTGATTTTTAATTATACACCAGAAGTATGTCAGGGAAGCCTTTGCCTCCAGGCTTTGAAAAGTTTTTTGGGATACCTCAATTTGTGCCAAGGGCGTGTTCAGAACTCTAAAAGCAACAAGGGCGTCCATCTCCTTGACGGGCGCCCTTGTACGGCTCGAAAGAAAGCGAAAGAAAATGGAGAAAACGCCCTTACTTGTTTCTCAGGATCGTCTCGTTGCGTTCCTCCAAAGCTCTTTTTGCCTGAGTGCAGGCGGTCAGGAGGTCTTCCAGACCCTCCATCCGGGCTTCCTGTTCAAGCTTGAGCAGGCTGGCACCTTGGGCCTGAAGGGCCTCAAGCGCCCTTTGAAGCGATTGCTCAAGAGCCTTGGGCGCAGGGTTCGGGTCTGAATAGTTCAGGTTGTCCGCCAGCTCTCTGATGGGGCGCAGGCGCTCCTTTTCGGAGGGGAGGGCTCTTTCCAGATCCTCAGCCAGGCTAAAAAGACGTCGGGAGTCGGCGGCCAGGTTTGCCCGGCCTTGTTGGGCTTCCTTGCGATCGGCTCCGGATGATTTCAGTGCAGCCATGTTGATCAGAAGGAGCGGAAGGAGCAATAGAGCGACGCCTCCGGCATGGATCAGAAGGAGAGTGACGAGAGAGAAGTTTTTATAAACATTGGCGACAGCCATTGCGATGGTGAAGACGACGTAGAGGATGACCAGCAAGAACTGGGAGAAGGAATAAGGAATCTGGCGTCCTTTGTCACTCCTCCACGCGATGCGGAAGGAGAAGAGCGTCGCTACGATAGCGGAGAAGAGAACGGCTCCCATGGAGACCCAGAAGCTTTCGTCTCTGTTCGCCGGTTCTGTCAGAAACCAAACGAAGACCCCTGTCACCACGGTGATGAGGAGTAAGATGAGAAAAATGTTGAAAATTTGCCTGATTTTATTTGTGGTCCTGCCCATGTCGCATCTTCCTTTCTATGTCTTTCTGTGTTTTTCTGTGAAGGTTTTCTATGTTGCCCGGTTAAGCTTGCTCTGCCTTCTGCCCGCACTTCGGGCAGAAGAGGGCACCTTTAGGAAGAGGTTCGCCGCAGGAACAGCTTTTTTGAACCTCATGTCCGCACTTGGGGCAAAAACGCGCGCCATCTCCAAGGGGAGTCTTGCAGTTGGCACATAACGGGACCATTGCGTTTCCGCAGTGGGGGCAGAAACGGGTTCCCTGCGGGACATCCTTTTGGCACTTGGGGCAGGGGACGACAGATTGTACGGGCGAGTCCGTCTGGGACGCCTGAGATTGAGGGGCGTTCAGGTTCACGTTCTGTCCCATCTGGCTTGCCATTTGAGCGAAAACCCCGCCCATACCAAGCCCGGCGCCCATTCCCATGCCTGCCCCCAGGAGGGGATTGCCGCCGCCTCCCTCTCCACTGGATTGAGCCATGGCCTCCATGGTGTCGAACGAGCGCTGCTGTTGATAGCTGTAGCCCATGACGTTCATGCGTGCTCTCTCGCTCAGGGCCTTGCGAAGGTCAGCCACGGCTGGGTCGTCCTCCGGGACGTTGATGGACCCGATGAAGAAGTTTGCCGGCTCAATGCCGTACTCCTCAAAGACCGGGCGTATCTCCTCCACAGCCTCGTCCGACATATCCCGTAGGTAGACGCTGATGTCGAAAATGGTTATTTTTTTCTCGACGATGTAGGTGGCGATCATGTCGCCAATGCGGCTGAGGATGACTCCCCGGAAGGCGTTGACGAGATCGTCCCGGGTGAGCTGAGAGTTGGTCCCCACAAGTTTGATGAGAAATTTACGGCTGTCCTTGACGCGAATGCCAAACTGTCCGTAGGCGCGGACAGGGACGGGAATGTGGAACTCCGGGTCCTTCAGGAGGAGAGGGGAGGAGGTGCCCCATTTGACGTCCAGCACGTTGAGCTTGTTCAGGAACCAGACGGAGGCCTTAAAAGGGGTTTTCCCTCCCGTCGGGAGGTTGATGATTCGGCTGAGCAGCGGGATGTTATCGGTAGAAAGCGTGTGGCGGCCCGGACCAAAGAGGTCCAGTGCCTGGCCGTCCTTGAAGAGTACAGCCTCCTGAGACTCCTGGACGATGAGCTGCGTCCAGTTTCCGATGTTCTCGCTGTCCCTCGGGTTTTTGGGGTCTACATAGCGCCAGGCAAAAACGTAAGAGGGGTCCAGGTCCTTGTTCCATTCCACAATTGAGATCAAAGCCATTATGCCTCACCTGCTTTTCTCTATTTTAAATATTCTTGAAAAATTTGAGGTTGCTGTAACCGTACTGAAGGAGGCCGCTAAAGTTGAGGGTTCAAAAGCTCCATGGCGATCATCCGGTTGACGGTGGCTTGAAGATAGAGAGCGCCAAAGAGGAAGGTCATCACACCGGAGGGTGCGATGGTCTGGACGGCGACGCTCCGCTCCAGGTGTTTTGCGGCATAGTTTTGCAGTATACGCCGGAAGGCGAAAGCTACATAAGTCGCCACCCCCATGGCCAGGAGCATGCTCCAGCCCATTAAATCGCTGACCCCATCTGCAGTGAGGCCAAAGGTTGCCTGAAGAATGGAATTGTCGATCATCAAAAAGGCTAGAAAACAGAGGGTGACTAGGAAATTTGCCAGGACAGCTGGAAAGGGAAAGGTCACCTTGGGATCCAGGGCATTGAAGGAACGCAGACGCAGGAGATACCAGAGGGAGCCGTAGAAGCCAAACGTAAAGAAGTAGAGCAGCGTGGCCAGGCCCAAGGAGGCATTTTTGAGGGTACCCAGGCTGGCTTTTTTCCTCTGGCGCGTAAGCTCCTCAAGGTTCTTTTCCGCATAAGGCGTCGAAGCGGTGCAATAAGGGCACGAAAGCGCGCCTGTCGGTAGGGGAGCGCCACAGTGTTTGCAGTTCATTCTTTCTCCTCCAATTCGTCAAGGGTGTCAAAACAATCGTTCTCGTCAAAAGGTATGAAGTGACGGGCTCTGTGTGCAGTGAAGGCAGCAGTGTTTTTAAGGAGCAGCCCGTAACAATGCGGATAAAGAAACAGCGAGTGATGACGGAACGTCGCAATGTTGATGGTTTGTGCTCACCCTTCTTTTTCTTCAGCGGGGTTTGTGCCCCAAAAATTTGCCTGGCTATTTTCGGAGCATTAGGCTGTCCATTTCGTTTCCAGTCTATTCTGCTGAAAAGTTTATGCATTGTCAAGCTTTTTGGCCTTTATTTTAAGGGTGGAACAGGGGGTGGTTTTTCCTGCCGCTCAGAGTTGTGCGTGAGGTTTTAGCGCCATCGGAGTTGCCCTTCTTCCTCCTCGTGCCAAAGGGTGAGAGCTTAAAACATACAAATCGGAGGAAATCATGAGCACAGCCATGACCTCCTCCGGTTCTTCGGGACACGTTGATTTGCTCAGTGTGCCCATCAGTAGTTAGTTATTGAGCGCTGCTGTCGTAGAGCATCAGGAGCTCACGCGTGGCCTGAGTGGCGGAAAGCTCACCTCGGATAACTTTTTCTTCAAGCTCCGGAGCCTTTTGGAGTATCGCCGGAGCATTGTAGAAGGAGCGCAGGAGGTGGTCCTCTACCATGCCGTAGACCCAGGAGAGAAGCTGCTGTTTACGGCGTTCCTTGAAAAGTCCGGAGGCACGGATGGTCTCCATGAAACGCTCAACGACCTCCCAGATCTCAGGAATTCCGACGTTGGTCAGGGCCGAACAGGTGTAGGCTCTCGTCACCCATCCCTCCGTGGCCGGACGAAGATAATGCAGAATTCGGTCGTAATCCACGCGAGTCGCTTCAGCCCTTGTGACGTTAGCGCCATCGGCTTTGTTGACGACGATGGCATCAGCCAGTTCCATTACGCCTTTTTTGATGCCCTGAAGTTCATCGCCTGCGCCGGTCAGAGCCAACAGCAAGAAGAAATCAACCATGGATCGGACCGTCGTTTCGCTCTGTCCTACCCCCACGGTCTCCACCAGAATGACCTCATATCCCGCAGCCTCACAGAGCAAAAGGGTTTCCCGACTCTTTCGGTTGAGCCCGCCCAAGGTGCCGCCAGAGGGAGAGGGACGGATGAAAGCGTTCGGTTCGCGCGAGAGGTTTTCCATGCGGGTCTTATCCCCCAGAATGCTGCCTTTGGAGAGAGTGCTGCTGGGATCTACCGCCAGGACGGCCACCTTTTTGCCCTGTCGGCAGAGCCAGGTCCCCAGGGCTTCGATGAAGGTGCTCTTGCCTGCGCCCGGCACCCCTGTGATGCCCACCCTCACGGAGTTACCCGTGTGGGGCAGCAGGGCGTGGAGCACCTCCTGTCCCTGCTCAAAATGAGCGGAGGCGTTGCTCTCCACCAAGGTGATGGCCCGTGAAAGCAAGGTGCGGTCCCCTGATAAAACCCCCTTGACATAGTCGTTCACGTCCAGCTTGCGTCGACGTGGAGAAGGCCTGTTTTGTCCCTGAGGGCCTTTAGATGGCGCAAAAGTCATGCCGTCGTGAGCGGCTTCAACCCCTTTCATCACGCGGGAGGCAAACTCGTCTCCCGCGTCGGCAGGGGCCCATTCGGGCCTATCCGAAGACACGTTGATTCAGCTCCTCCATCACTTTTTTAGCCGACACCGGGATAACCGTACCGGGCCCAAAAATGGCGGCAGCTCCATGTTGGCGCAGGAAATCGTAGTCCTGAGCAGGGATGACGCCGCCAACGACCACGATGATGTCCTCGCGCCCTCGCTTGCGCAGCTCTTCCACCAACTGAGGAAGCAGGGTTTTGTGCCCCGCGGCCAGAGAGCTCATGCCTACAATGTGGACGTCGTTGTCCACGGCGTCCTGAGCGGTCTCCTCAGGGGTCTGGAAGAGCGGGCCGATGTCAACGTCGTAGCCCATGTCCGCAAAGGCGGTTGAGATGACCTTAGCTCCTCGGTCGTGTCCGTCCTGTCCCATCTTAGCGACCATGATGCGCGGACGGCGACCCTCTTTGGCCGCGAACTCATCGGTCATGGCGCGGACCTCGGCGATTATTTCCTCATCCGCGAACTCGCTGCTGTAGATGCCGGAGATGGAGCGGATCATAGCCTTGTGCCGTCCGCAGACTTTTTCAATCGCGTCCGATATCTCACCGAGAGACGCGCGTTCACGAGCCGCGTTCACTGCCAGCTCCAGAAGGTTCCCCTCACCTGTTTCAGCGGCGTGCGTGATGGCATCAAGGGTGACGCGGAGCTTTTCAGGGTCTCGCGTGGCGCGCAGCTTCTCCAGGCGCGCCAGCTGGGCTTCACGGACGGCGGTGTTGTCGACTTCAAGGATCTCAAGCGGCTCCTCCTGGTCAAGCCTGAAGCAGTTGACTCCCACGATCTCCTCCTTGCCGGAGTCGATGTGGGCCTGGCGGCGCGCGGCGGCCTCCTCTATGCGCATCTTGGGCAGGCCTGTCTCGATGGCCTCTGCCATGCCCCCCAAAGATTCCACCTCCTGAATGTGAGCCCAGGCGCGTCGGATGATGGCGTCAGTGAGAGCCTCAACGTACCAGGAGCCGCCCCATGGGTCGATGACCTTGCAGACCTTCGTCTCATCCTGGATGTAGAGCTGGGTGTTGCGGGCGATGCGCGCCGAAAAGTCCGTCGGCAGGGCAATGGCTTCGTCCAAAGCGTTGGTGTGCAGGGATTGAGTGTGCCCCAGAGCGGCCGCCATGGCCTCAATACAGGTGCGCTCCACATTGTTGAAGGGGTCCTGTTCCGTGAGGCTCCAGCCCGAGGTCTGGCAGTGAGTTCGAAGCGCCATGGACTTGGGCTTTTGGGGCCCGAAGCTTTTAACGATCTTTGCCCAGAGCATTCGGGCGGCGCGCATCTTGGCCACTTCCATGAAGTAGTTTTTCCCGATGCCCCAGAAGAAGGAGAGGCGCGGAGCAAAGGCGTCGATGGGGAGGCCTGCCGCAACGCCGGTGCGAAGATATTCCAGACCGTCAGCCAGGGTGTAGCCCAGCTCAATGTCCGCCGTGCCACCGGCTTCCTGGATGTGGTATCCCGAGATGCTGATGCTGTTGAACTTGGGCATGTAACGGGAGGTGTAGGAGAAGATGTCTCCGATTATCCGCATTGACATCCTTGGAGGATAGATGTAGGTGTTACGGACCATGAACTCCTTGAGAATGTCATTTTGGATGGTCCCAGCGAGGACCGACTTGTCCACTCCCTGTTCTTCAGCAGCCAGGATGTAGAAAGCCAGGATGGGCAGGACAGCTCCGTTCATAGTCATGGATACGGACATCTGATCCAGCGGAATGCCTGAGAACAGAATTTCCATGTCCAGGATTGAGTCCACTGCAACGCCCGCCTTGCCGACGTCACCGACTACGCGGGGATGGTCGGAGTCGTATCCTCGGTGGGTGGCAAGGTCAAAGGCGATGGAAAGGCCTTTCTGCCCGGCTGCAAGGTTGCGACGATAAAAGGCGTTGCTTTCCTCTGCGGTGGAGAAGCCGGCGTATTGGCGAACAGTCCAGGGGCGATTGACGTACATGGAGGGGTAAGGTCCGCGCAGGAACGGGGGAAATCCCGGGAGATCATAAGAAAGATGTGGAAGCCCCTCAGTTTCTGCTTCCGTGTAGAGGGGGAGAAGGTCTATCAGCTCCATTGTATGTTCGTTCGAGTCCTGTGGGGTTCGCCCTGTCTCGCTTTTAAAGGCGGCTTCCCAGAGAGAACGGTCAAGGGCTCCGGGCTCTGCCGTCCTGTTGAGGGGAATTTGGGTGAAATCAGGATTTTTATTTTTATTTGCAGCCATTTAAAACATCCCCTTTGCTTTCTGAAGTTCGGTCAGGGTCGCCAGACAATCGGACCTGACGCTGATGAAGTCGTCAACTCCGGCCTCAAGATAGCTTGCCCGGAACTCCTCCTTGGGAGCGCCGGCCAGGCAGACCTTCATCTCAGGACGCCTCTGGTTGATAGCACGGGCCAAGGGCGGCACAAGCTCAGGGTAGGTTGCATCTGTCGAGCAGATGACAGCCACGTCCGCTCCGCTTTGCACGGCGGCGTCCGCACAGGCTTCTGGGGTCGGGAAGCCCTCATTTTTCAAGACGTCAAAGGCTGCAACCTCCATAAAAGCCGTGATGAAGTCAGCGCGCGCTTTGTGTTGGGGGATGGGCCCCATGTTGGCCAGGAAAACCTTGAGGTTGTCGCCTGTCCGCGCCTTAAAAGCCTCAGTCCGTTGACGCAGGGCCTCATATTGTTCTGTCCAGCGGTGAGGAGTGAGATAGGATGGGGGTGGGGTCCTCTCGCCTTGGCTTAAAACGGCGCTCAGCTCTCCCAGGGTGGCGCCGGCTCGCGCGGCAGCTGCGATGCGCTCTATCAGCTCTCCGTCTCCAGCCTTTATGCCTTGCAGGGCGTTTTGAAGCTCTTTTGTCGCTTCCGCACTCCGTTTTGCCCTGTGGGCCTCCAGAGCTTTCCTTCGGGCTGGCAGGGCCGAAGCGGCTTCGGACGTCTCGGCTTCAAAGACCTCAAGGGGATTGGGGTACATGTTCGTCCCCACAGCCCGGTCGGATCGCCGTGCCAACCTTTTGAAGCGCTCCTGCAGGACAACCTCAATCTCCTTCTGCAGGGTCCCGGACTGCACAGCTTGTAAAAAGCCCCCTTCAGCCTCTACTTTTTGAAGCAATTTCCAAGTCTTTTGGGCCAGTTCATCGGTCAAGGCTTCCAGATACCAGGAACCGCCTGCCGGGTCCTGGGGTTGAACCAAATTGAACTCTTTCTGGAGCAGGAGCTGGACGTTGCGCGAGATGCGACAGGAGAACTCTGAGGAGTCGTTGAAGGCCTCATCAAAACGTCCGACGGTCAGGCCGTCGATGCCGGCCAGGACGCCTGAAAACGCCTCGGTACTGTTGCGGAGCATGTTGACGTAGGGGTCATAGACCGTCTTGGTGAAGAAGGAGGTTCGGGCAAAGATCTCCGCCTTCGCAGCTTCACAGCCAAAGGCCTCAGCTATCTGGTGCCACAAGCTGCGCGCAACGCGGAGCTTGGCTATTTCCATGAAGAAATTGGAGCCCAGGGAGAACTCAAAGCGCACATGTCGGGCAAAAACCTCAGCGTCCAGACCGCGTTTCTGGAGCGCGCGCATTGCTTCTATGGCCGATGTCATGGCGTAGGCCACTTCCTGGACTGCGCTGGCGCCCGAGTTGTGGAAGAGAGAACCTCTGATGAGCACGGTGCGCAGCTGCGGTGCGTGGGCTTCCGACCATTTGAGGGTTGAGGCCATCTCGTCAAAAAGCTCTTCGGACTGTCGAAGGTCGCCCTCAAGGAGTGCTCCCATCGGATCTGCCCCGATACAGCCCTTCAATTGAGAGGTGGGAAGCCCTGCCTTCTGCATCATAGCCACGAAGAAGCCCAACAGAGGTGCGGAAGACGCTCCGGCATAGATGTGGAGGGGGCGATCGGTTTGCCCTTTGAACAGGGTTTCCACGTCTTCAAGACTGAAGAGACAGACGCCTGCAGCATCAGAAGGCTCGTCGAGACCTTTCAGAGTGTTGGTGTCTAAGAGCGCTGAGGCTGTTGTCGCGCCGCCGGTCAGCTCTCTCTCTAACTGTGCGCGCGCTTCGTGGGGAAGCTTTTCATCGCAGGGCTGGACGATCTCCCAGAGGCGCGCCAGATTGCCTCCCGCCGAATTGCCGCGGAGCGGAAAGGAGCCGGGATACGTGAGCGGGAGCGAGAGACCTTCCACGTGTGTTTTAGTGTAGAGGGGTTCCAGCTGGATGCCCTCGTAGGTGGGGGTGTACATGACCTTATCAAAAGGCGCTCCCTTCAGGGAAGCTACCACCTCTTCCTTCCATCTCTCGTAGGTCTCGGGGGAGAACTCTTTAAAATCGAGCTTGGGCGGAGGGGCAGAGGCGGTCGTTCGTTCTTGAAGGGACTGAGCCTCTTCAGTTGACTGGAGCGTTTCTTTGTTCACGTGACAGTCCTCCTTAAAAAATCATCAGCTTAAAAATCCTTATTACAACAAACGGTCTTGTCATAACCCCAACAAGACCTCTTAAACTCTTTTAACAGGTCCTCCAACTCCAGGTCCTTCCGATGTCGCGTTTTTTAGCGCCCAAGGACTACCAAAACAATAGATACCCATACAGAACAGAGTTAGCCCAAATGACTGTGGTAGAGCTGCTCTGAATTTGCACTGGGCTTTCATGTTCATGTAAGTCGAAAGATCATCTGTCCTTATCCAATTATAGCTGAAAAAAGGAGTTTGGAGTGAATTTGAGGCGAGTTTGAAGAGCAAACGGACACCCCGAAGATTTCCCTGGCAGTCAAGGGAGATGAAAATGGATTGGGAAAAGCAAAAGCGAGTCCGGCTGAGGAGCCGGACTCGCTTTGATGGTGAAAATAAGTTCTTAGAAGCAGGCAAACGGTCTACCACTTCAGCCCCATGTAGAAAATAACAGCTATTGCGACAGGAGCTACAAATCGGACGCACACGGTCCAGGCCGGGAGCAGTTTAAACGTGATCGTATCCTGATTGGTCAGTTCCTTGCGAGCGCTGTCGTACCATGCCCATCCTGCGAAGATGCAGGTGAAGATAGCGCTGAGGGGCATCATGACATTGTTGGAGATGATGTCCATGGCGTCCAGGAAGCTTTTGCCGGCTATTGCTATTGCTGGATTCCCTTCGGGGGTGGTGGCTAGGGAGAGAGCCGAGGGGATACCCAAAAGGGTGATGAGGAACCCCATGATCAGGATAGATTTTTTGCGGGTCCATTTAAGGTCATCAATGCAGTGAGACACAGAAACCTCAAAGAGAGACATGCTGGAGGTGATGGCGGCAAAGAACAGGAGCACAAAGAAGAGGGCGGAGAACACGTTGCCAAAAGGCATCTTTGCGAACACGCCGGGCAGGGTGATGAAGGTCAGTCCTGCGCCACTACCGGGCTCCACCCCCATCGCAAACGCAGCGGGGAATATGGCCAGCCCGGCAAGGAGCGCGATGAGCGTGTCTGCGGTGATAATCCACCCTGCGCAGTTCGCCAGATTTTCCTCCTTGCTAATGTAGCTTCCATAGGTGATCATGATGCTCATCCCCAAAGAGAGGGAGAAAAAGCCTTGTCCCAGAGCGTCTAAAACGGATTCCCCCGAGAGTTTGCTGAAGTCTGGCTTCAGGTAGTACTCCAACCCTTTTTCTGCTCCCGTCAGGGTGACGGAGCGGACGATGAGCACAATCAGGATCAGGAACAACAAGGGCATCATGACCTTACAGGCACGTTCAATTCCCTTGCCGACCCCTCCGGACACGATGAACATCGTCAGGGCCATGAAGATAACCTGATAGAGAACAACTTCCTGGGAGTTGGAGACGAAGGCTGAGAAAACTTCTCCGGACTTACCCTCCGCAGCCATCGGCATGAGGTCTGTCAGACTGCCGATGATGTACTTGATGGTCCAGCCTCCGATGACGGCGTAGTAGGAGAGGATGATGAAGCCGCCTGCCGCAGTGGCGATCCAGCCGACCAGCGTCCAGGAGTGAGTGTCGCTCAAAACCCAGAAGGCACCAACGGTGGATTTTCTGGAAGCTCGCCCGATGGCAAACTCCGCCATCATGACGGTAGACCCGACCACCGCTATCAGGATGAGATAGACGAGGACGAACGCAGCCCCCCCATGCTTTCCGACGAGGTAGGGGAATCTCCATATATTGCCTAAACCAATGGCCGACCCTGCGGCGGCCATGATGAAGCCGAATCGGCTTCCCCAATTTTCACGCTGAGAACTCAACCCGGTACTTTCACTGCTCATTTTTTCTCATCCCTCCTGTACATTTTTTCAGAGCTACACAACAAAAACCCTGAAGGTCTCTCAATCGCCAAACCTCCAAGGGAAAAGAGAGCTTACAGCAAAAAAAGCTTCGTGCTTTTTCATTCAAGGAAAAAGTATGAAGCTTGTAAAGAGCATAATATCCTTTCAGGGTAGAGTCAAGAAGCGAAAAGAGTTTTCTCGTAAGATTATCTTTAGGTGAATATGGCAGATTTGAATATTAATTGAAAAAAATAACACAACAAATTGGGGCCCTTAAAATAACGCAGGCTCCAACAGAGGAGTCAGATTTTAACGTCGATGATGGCAGTGACTCCCACGCCCTGCACGCGTCGGAAACGCTCCACAGGATTGATGGAGTCAATCGGGACGAGTATTTTGACACGGATCCCCTTAAAATCCACCTCTAGCTGTGCCACGGCCTGAGTTTTTTCGGTCATAGTCTTAGACTGTCCTCCGACCTGGGCGGCGCCGATGTGAGTGCCGGTTCCAAAGGAGACGATGGGCACGACCTTTGTGTGGCCCTCAAACTTGGCGTTTTTGTTGAAGGTGACGGTGTTGATGAAATCGTTGATGGGGTCAGCGATGGCCTTAACCAAGGCGCCCCCTCCGACGATAAGAGCCCCCTTTTTCAGAAGGTCCTTGGCGTCCAGAGCGGAAGCCGGTGCAGTCAGGACAGTCAGAGCTATCAGAACAGAAGCGAGGCTGCGGGATAAGATGCGATTCATGAAGA
>JAAYOR010000139.1 GCA_012520235.1 Fretibacterium sp. | reverse complement strand
CGCTCCTGAAGCCGCTCCTGAAGCTCTCGGCGCTCTTTCTCGGAAAGACAGGCCGAGAGGTAATCGTCCTCGTTTTTGAAATCGCTGGCGAGCAATTTCTTGCCAAAAGCTATCTCCTCCTGCTGAATCCGGTCGCGCCGAACAGCCAGAGCCGTCTCCAGTTCATGCTGACGCTTCGTCAGGGTATCCAGGGTGCTCTGAACTTCCCCCCGAGTACTCCGCCGCTCCTGCGCCTGTTGTCGGGCCTTCTCGACCGCCACCTGCATCCGGGTCTCCTCCTGGTCCGGATTGCGAGCCTCAAAAAGCCCTGTCCTCTGATGTTGAAAAGCTCCACAGTCAGCCTCAGCCCTCTTGAGGAGCTCTCTTTGTGCCTGAATCTCCGTCTTGAGCTGCACTTGCTCCCTCTGGAGGGCCTTGAGCTGTTCTGTTATCAGAAACTCTTCCTGCTCCAGTTCCTGCTTGCGTTCTGTCCGGTTATTCCATGTCGCAGCACGCTCCTCCAGAGCGTCCAACACCCCCTCGGAGCGATCATCCGGGAGGTGTTTGTACCCAAAGAAGGCTATCTGCCCCGTCAGGTCCCTGCGGATATTATTCAAAGACTCCTCGTGCCCCCTCAGCTCCCGCTCCAGAGCATCCGCTTTGCCCTGTTCGGCCTTCAGGTGGAACAGCGCCTCCTGATGGAATCGTGTCAACTCCTCCTGATTGTTCTGCGCTCTCTCCAGCTCCTCACGCGCGGCCCGAAGGTCCTCCTCCGCTACGGAGAGCGCGAGCACCGTCTCCTGAGTTCTCTGAAAGGTCTCCCTCAGCCTTTGATGAAAGTATTTGAGCTCCTCAAGAGGCGGGACTCCCACAGCAAACTTCAGGTTCAGGCTCGCCGTGAGGTGAGAGATCTCCTGCTCCAGAGGCTGCAACTCCTCCCGTATCCGGGCCTCAGTCTGAGAGAGAGAGAGAGTCTCCTGCGAGAGGTCGGACATGCGGGCGCAAAGTGAGGCGACAAGAGCCTGGGTCTTCTCCTGCTGCTCCCTGGCCTGGGCAAGCTTTAAGCCGACGTCGTCCGTGTCGAAAATTCTGTTTACCACGTAAGGATGGGCCAAGGCCCCACAGAGAGGGCAGGGGGTCTCATCCTGAAGAATTTTACGCGCCTCATCAAAGGATGCCGTGAGCTGCATGAGGGCAAAACGATTTGCAAGAAGGCGGACCTCCTCTTTCTCCTGAAGCATCTGCTCCCCAAGCTCTACCTCTTTTAGGGAGAGTTCCTTCTTCTCCCCCTCCAGAGCCAGACGACGGTTCTGGGCTCCATCAAGGTCCTGGAGCTTCAGAAGCTGCTGTTTCAGCTTTTCCTGAAGCTTCTCCGCCTGCCCCAGCTTTTCCTTCTGCGCCGCCAAAGCCTCCCGCCACTCCTCAGGGGCCTTCCCCTTCAAGCTGGAATCGAAAACATCTTGCGCCATCTGAAAGCGTTTCTCCACCGAGGCAAACTGCACAGCCATCTCGGAGAAGAGCGCCTGTCGGTCGTTCAAAGCCGTCTGGGCCTGTTGCTTCTTCTGAAGGGCCTCCGAATAGGCTGCCTTTAATTCCAGCCTCCTCTCCTGAGCTGCCAGAAACAGAGAAAAGCATTTCCGGATCCCTCCGAGCTCCTGAAGCAGTTTTTCATCCGCAGCATTCGACTGAGTGTACTTCCTGAGACCCCTCAGCTCCACTCCAAGCTTCTCTATGGCCTCACGCTGCGCCTCGCTCTTGGCACCAAGCTCCCGCTCCCGGATGTCCAGCTCGCGGACATTCTCCATGAGCTCGAAAATCTGTTCCTTTTTCTTCTCAATGCAGGAGTCCAACTCTCTCACGGCACGAACGGACTCCTTCAGCTTTTTCTGAGCAATGAGCTTGTCCCTCAGATAGGCCTCGGCCAGCTCCAGAGCTTCCTCTGCGCTCTTCAGTCGCGCCTGCGCTCTGGGAATATCGGACAGGAGAGAAAACTGACTCCTCTTGTCGGCTTCCTGTTCGTCGCGCAGCTGAGCCAAAGAGGCGTAAAAAGACCCCAGAGAGAGCGTGCGACGGCCCTCCTCCCAACGGCGTGTGTCATCGGCAGCAAGCGCTGACTCCATCTCGAAATCCTGACGCTCCTGCTCCAACAGGGCCAGTTCACGCTGCGCGTCCGAGAGAGCCGTCCTCCAGGCCTCTTGCTCCTCAAGGCGTCGGAGCTCCTGCTCCAGACTCCGGGCCCTCTTGACCTTCAGAGCCAGCTCCCTGGAGCCCGTAGGCGCCCCCTTCTCATCCGAGGCGGGAGGGGTCAGGGCCAAGGCAAGGCCTTCTTTATAAATCTCCGTACCGGCCAGGCGCTCAAACGTCTCCGGCCGAGACATCGCGTCCTCATCCAAAAGAGCAGAGGTCCCTTCAGGGGAAAGGAAGAAAACCCGGACAAAAGTTTCAAAGGGCAACTTCAGAAGCCGACGGGCCCCATCCTTCTCCGGACGCTCATCCAGAAGACAGCGCTCCTGCCCTTCCGCGCCACAGAGCCAGAGTGCCGTGTGAGGCTTCTCATCTCCATCGACCGTGAAGAGGACGGAGGCCGAGCTCTCCTCCGCCGAGGGGGCCAGGTCCTCCAGGGTGCCTTGTCCCGGAAAAAGGCGTCCATAAAAAGCCAGACAGACGGCGTGGAAGAGCGTCAGAAAATCCGCTTCCTCCAGGCCCATCTCCAGCACTCCGGGCTCTGGAGCCGAGCAGTCAAAATGTCGCTCCCCCCTGAAAGCTCCCAGGTTTTTCACGCTTACTTGAAGAATACGCATGGATAGATCCCAGCCTCCTACCTCTGGCTCGCCCGGAGAAGTCAAACTTGCGACTCCGTAGGGGCACGCAAAGCAAACCTTTCAGCTCCAGCAATTATAATACAAGTTAGGGGGCTGGAAATCCGTAGGACGTCCTGTCGGGACGGAGCAGACCCTTAACTCAAACTTCGCACAGACTAAAAAAGGACTCATTTCATGAACCGCGAACCGCGCGAAAGGCACGAAAAAGAAAAAACAAAGAAAAACATAAAAAAAGAAATACGGAAGAGCACGAAAAAGGTACGAATTGCAGGCCTTGAAGAAAACTCCAATGCCCCAACGTCCGTTTTCAAGCTCCAAGACTGCCTTTAGTCTGTGCAAAGTTTGAGACCTTCCTAATAAAGCAAGGTAGGAGGAACGGTAGATTTACCCCCATCCCTCCTGCCCTGTCGTGACGCACAAAGTCTTTCATATGTCTTGAGGAAGCCCCCTCAAAAGCTCTTCTTTCCCCCCGTTTTCAGTGGTTGGAGTCATACCAGATTTTTTGGCACAGCCCCCGGAAGGAGCTTCCCCTCTTTCAGAGAGCGCTGCGAACCCTGAGTTCGTCGTAACCTGAAAAAGGGCAAGGTTTGCGGTCAAAGACGACATCCTCCAGGAGCCCGACGACGAGCTCCATCGTCGTCCGGACAAGGCATCCCTCCATGACATGCCCACCCGTCACCCGGCCCTCCGAGTCGGAGAGCGTCATGTGGAGGTGCTCTCCGTTTGCGTCCAGAGTGCCTGTCAACGAGACCACCTCGAAACATCCTGAAAGGACCGTGGTCTCCGGTCTCCCGGCAAAGCGAAGCCCCGCCTGAGAGAGACTACCGACAACGCCGGCAACATACCCTGCCCGCAGCCCCACCTCCGAAATCCAACGCCACAGCTCTATGAGAAGATCGTCCCCCGGCAAAAGCCGGAAGGAGAAAAAACGGGCGCTCGAAGCGCAGAAAACCCTATTTCGTTCCATGTCCAACACAGTCAGGACCTCCTCATCAAGACGGAACGGGCGAGAGGCATTCTGGAGGTAGAAAAAAAATCGCCCTGAAACCAGCTGGAGATGGAGCGGAGGACACCGTTCACCAGCTCCTCATGAGGCAGATGGACCGTGCAGAACAGCCGACCGTCCTGCAGAGCTTCCAGGGCCTCAGGAATGGCGTCAACCCCACCCACAGGGACCGGAGTCGCGAGCGGGCTTTCACACTCCTTCAGAGCCTCGACCGCTCCCAAGGCCATCAGGTCATTAGCACAGAAAACGGCTCGCAGAGTCAGTCTGGAGGAGAGCTCCCGGACCGCCCGGAACGCCTTCTTCCGGTCGAAGTCCGCATGAAGCGTCACGATGCGTTCAAGCGGGAAAACCCTTTGAAACGCCTTAAAAGCGCCCCTGCAGCGCAGAATGGACTGGCGGGCGCCGCAGAAGCCTCCGACGATCAGAGCCCAACCCTCCCCGGCATCCTTTACCTCCGAGACCAGAGCGTCCCCCACCAGAGCTCCCTGCCCCTCAAAATCAGCCGCCACGAGGGGGAAATAGTTCTTGAGGCCCCGAGTCCTCTCGGGATCGCATTTCGGCCCAACGTCAAAGGCGGGAAAAGGCAGAGCGCCCAAGGCTGGGAGCAGGTTGTCATCCGTGAGAGGGTTGAGGATGACGGCGTCGTAGTCCTCCTCCGTCATCCTCATGAGCTCGTGGCTCTGGGCCGCCGCATCTCCGGAATCCGCAGCCTCCCTGAAGAACAGCTCAAAGCCAAAGGAGGGGGCGGCCTTGAGATACTGTTCTTTTTTTGCCTGCCAGAAGGGATTTTTGACGTCGGCAAGGAGGACCCCTATCCTTTTCATGCCGCCTTGTCCGTCACTTCCAACCATTTTTCTCCCCCCTTGCGGAAAAGCAAGCCCCGAAAGTCAAGGGCCCTCACGCCTCTTTTATCCTCCGCGACCCCACCAAAGAAGCCGTTATCAAGACAAGAAATGCCGCCGCTCCTGCCGCTTTGCACGCCCAGCCCGGGGAAAAGCACAGAATGCCCGGCAGGAGAAAACTACCGCGCAATAGCGGAGGAAGGACACGGCTCCACCAGCCCTGCACCATGATGGCCAGAGCTGTTATTCCGCAGATTGCGGCCAGGACGACTCCGGCAACTTCCCAGAAGCTTCCCCTCAACAAGAGGACCTCCGGATTATAGATGAACATGTAGGGCAGCAGGTATGAGCTCAAAGCTAAAGCCAGCGCCTTGAAGGCAGTCCGAGTCGAGTCTCCTCCCGCAATACCTGCAGCGGTGAAAGACGCCAAACAGACGGGAGGGCTGATGTCCGCCATGATGCCGAAGTAAAAGACAAAGAGGTGAGCGGGAAGGCCGGGAATGCCCAGTTTGACGAGAGCCGGAACGATGACGGTGCTGGTGACGATGTAGTTGGCCGTCGTCGGCAGCCCCATCCCCAGAAGGAAGCAGGCAAACATCGCCAGAGCCAAGGTCGGGAACAGAAGTCCTCCCGAGAGCTTCAGGATGTTCCCGGAGAGCGTCAAGCCCAGGGCCGTGAGCGAACTGCCCCCGACGATAAAGCCCACCACAGCACAGGCTACAGCTGTTCCAACGGCGCCTTCAGCCCCTTCCGCCAGAGCGTTCACCACAGCTACAGGCCCCATGCGGGTATGACGCCTGAAGGCACAGACTCCAATCATGACCAGAATCGCCCAGAAGGCCGACTTTAGGGGCGTGTAAAACTTCAGCAGCATCACGATGATGAGTACCAGAGGGATAAGCAGATGTCCGTCCTCCCGGAGCACCTCAACCACCCCCGGCACTGAGCCCTCTATGCCCTTGAGCTTTCTTTTTCGAGCCTTAAGATGGACGTTGCAGAATAACGCTCCGTAGTAGAGCAGGGCCGGGATCAGAGCCGCCTTGATGACCTCCAGGTAAGAAATGTTCAGAAACTCGCTCATGATAAAAGCCCCGGCCCCCATGATCGGAGGCATCAGTTGCCCCCCAGTGGAGGCAGTGGCCTCAACAGCAGCAGCGTCCTCAGGGGAATAGCCTGCCTTTTTCATCATGGGGATGGTGAAGGCCCCGGTAGTCGCCACGTTCGCGATGGAAGAACCGTTGATGGTGCCCAGAAGTCCCGAGGCCACTATGGCCACCTTAGCCGGACCTCCCGGCATTCGCCCGGTCAAAGCCACAGCCAGGTTGTTGAACAGTCTGGCGCCACCTCCACGGGATAAAAACGCACCAAAGAGGATGAACATGAAGATAAACGTGCTGGAGACCCCCAGAGCGACGCCAAAGATCCCTTCGGTCGTCAGGTACATGTGCTGCACAACCCTTTCGAGCGAATACCCGCGATGCGCAAAAAGAGAAGGGGCATAACGGCCATAGAGGCAGTAGAGGAGAAAAAGCCCTCCAAGAACGGGCAGAGTCTTGCCCAAAACCCTGCGTCCCGCCTCCAGCACCATGCCCATGGTCACGCATCCCAGAAAAATTTCATACGAAAGGACCTTGCCTCCCCTCATGGCGATGTCGTCGGCAAAAAGGGCGATATAGCCAGTTCCAATGACGGAACAAAGGATGCAGAGGTTGTCCGTCCACACGGCTGCTCTACCCCCTTTCAGGGGGTAGAGCAGAAAGATGATGGACAGCACAAACCCCATGTGGATGGAGCGCTGAACAGGGGTCTGCAGCAAGGCGACCCCCGCCGTATAGAGCTGAAAGAGCGACAGCCCCACGCACAGGAGGAAAGCCGCGCGAACACGTAGGTCTTCAGAGGCGTCCGCGAGGCTCTTATGCTGACAGTTTGCCATGAGCCGCTAGGGGAGCAGCCCCAGCTCCTTGTAATACTTCTCGGCGCCGGGATGAAGCGGGATCCGCACCGTGGAGATAGCCTCAGGCTTCATGGCCTCCATGCGTGCGCTGACAGCCACCAGATCCGCTTTGTGCTCAAAAAGGGCCTTGGTCATGTTGTAGACCAGATCGGCGTCCACCTTTTCATGCACCGCCAGGATGTTCGGGCTGCTGAAGGTCTTAACGGGCTTGTCCTGGCCCTTGTACGTCCCGGCCTCAAGGGTCAGAGGCGCAAAGTAAGGCGTCTCCTCACATATCTTGGTGATGACGTCTTCGGAGAAATCCAGAATATCCACGAGCCCCAAGGTCGTTGTCTCGACCACGCTGGCTATCCCGATGGCGCCAATGGTTATCGAGGCGTCAATGCGTTTGTCGGAAAAAGCCGCGACGGTGTCCGCATGACCCAGATTTTCGGAGATGACGTCCTTTTGCGGATCAAGGCCGGCCAGACGGAACAGCTGATGCGCCGTCAGCATGGTGCTGCCTCCAACCGCCCCCACGGAGACGCGCTTGCCCTTCAAGTCCTGAAGGGTCTGGATGCCGCTCCCTTTGGCCACCAGAAAATGGATGGCCTCGGGATAAAGCGAGGCCATGGCCCGCAGGAAGGTCTGGGGCTTGCTCTCGTAGTTCTTTAGTCCGTTATAGGCATCGAAGTAAAGCCCATCGGCGAAGGCGGTTTCCGCCTCGTTATCCGCCAGAAGCTGGATGTTGTTCATCGTGCCGCCCGTTGACTGAGCGCTCGCCTTAACCCCCTCAAGCTGCTCGGTCCAGATTGTGGCCATTGCCGCCCCCACCGGGTAATAGGTTCCCCCGGTAGGCCCCGTAGCGACGTTGATGAACTCGGTGCCCCAAGCCGCCCCGGATGAAACTGAAAGAACATATAAAAAAAATGCCGCCAGGATATAAGACAGGAATTTCTTCATCATTCTTCTCCTTTTCTTGAAAGACATTTTCAAGGCCAATGAAAGCTCGCCAATCCAATCGAACTTATGCCAATCCAACCCTTTAACTTTCAGTCTTGACTCTACGACAGTTCAGCTCACAGCTCTCAGCAAAAATGCGTCACGTGAAGGGCGCCATCATGGGGCATCCCCCCTCCTCAGAAAGTCAAATCCGTGCGCGGACAACCCGCTCACAGCAGAGCCTCCAGAAACGGCTCGGCCTCCTCGCCCCGGGGCAATGCAGCT
>JAAYOR010000138.1 GCA_012520235.1 Fretibacterium sp. | reverse complement strand
TACTTTCAGGTGTTGCGTTTAGATTGTAAATCCAAGTACCAAACGCGACGCTCACGAAAGCTCACCAAAGGTCACCAAAAAGCGGAAAGGGGAACGGCTACCATGAATCAGTCCGAAACGGGCATGAGAGGAAGGACATCAGGTTGGAAAAGCGCTTTGAAGGCCGCCGCTGTCGTCGGCATCGTCTCAGCGCTGTTTTTCGCCTTGTGGGAACACGGAACGCCGTCTGAAGGTTCTTCCGACTGGCTCGCGAGCGGCAACGGCCGCATTGAGGCCACGCAGATCGACGTGGCCACGAAGCTGCCCGGCCGGATTGCCGAGATTCGGGTCAACGAAGGGGATTTTGTCGAGGCCGGCCAAGTCGTGGCAAAGATGCAGACCGATGATCTTGAGGCCCAGCGTCACGAGGCAGTTGCGCAACTTGCCCAGGCGAAGGCGGCCGTTGCAGGAGCAGAGGCCCAAGTCGCCCTCCGGAAAAGCGATATTGCGACGGCTCAAGCGGCAGTGGCAGGGCGGAAAAGCGAGCTGAGCGCTGCAGAGAGCCGCTACGTCCGCTTCAAGAAGCTCGTCGAAGAGGCGGTCATCTCCCAGCAGGAGTTTGACGATGTCGCGGCGCGCTACCACGCCCTCTCCGCCGCCGTGGTCGCGGCACAATCCCAAGTGACAGCAGCCATGGCCGCCCAAACTGCGGCCAAGGCTCAGGTCGCCGGCGCCGAATCGGGGGTCGCAGCCGTCGAGGCGGCCATCGCCCGAATAGACTCGAACCTTGAGGACAGCATCCTGAAGGCTCCCAAAGGCGGCCGGGTCCAGTACCGGATTGCCCAGCCAGGCGAGGTCCTGGGTGGCGGTGGAAAGGTCCTGAACCTCGTGGACTTGAGCGATGTCTACATGACCTTTTTTCTTCCCGAGCAGGTCGCCGGCAGGATCGCCATGGGACAAGAGGTCCGCATCATCCTGGACGCCACACCCGATATCGTCCTCCCCGCGCAGGTCTCCTACGTGTCGAGCGTCGCACAATTCACTCCCAAAACTGTGGAGACGGAATCGGAGCGTCAGAAGCTCATGTTCCGCATCAAGGCAAGGGTTGCCCCAGAAGTGCTTCAGCGGGACCCTGAAGCAGTGAAGACCGGACTCCCCGGCGTAGCATGGGTTCTCCTGGATCCCCAGAAGGAGTGGCCGGAGAACCTGGAGATCAGGGGAGCGCAATGACCTCCGAAAAGACCCAGCAGCAACCTGTCGCCCGCTTAAACGGCGTCTTTTTGCACTATGGCCGTAAAAAAGCCCTGGATGACATCAGCCTGGATATCCCGTCCGGGTGCATGGTCGGCCTCATCGGCCCCGACGGGGTCGGAAAATCCAGCCTTTTGTCCCTTCTGTCCGGGGCAAGGGCCATGCAAAGCGGGTCCATATCGGTTCTGGGCGGGGATATGGGCAGCAAAGCTCACAGGGACGCCGTGTGCACTAAAATCGCCTACATGCCCCAGGGACTGGGATCGAACATGGCCTTCTCCCTCTCCGTGGAGGAAAACCTTCAATTCTTCGGCCGCCTCTTCGGACACGGGAAGGACGAGCGGCGACGGCGCATCGACCTCCTCTGCCGGAGCACGGGGCTGCTGAAGTTTCTTGACCGTCCGGCGGGGAAGCTCTCCGGCGGGATGAAGCAGAAACTCGGACTCTGCTGCGCTCTGATCCACGACCCCGATTTCCTTATACTGGACGAACCGACTACGGGCGTCGACCCTCTCGCCCGAGCGCAGTTCTGGGACCTCATTGAGGACATCCGAACAGGCCGGCCCCGAATGAGCGTCCTCGTCGCCACAGCCTACATGGACGAGGCGCAGCGCTTCGACTGGATCATCGGCATGGACGACGGAAAGGTGCTGGCCGAAGGCACTCCGGAGGAGATACTCCGGAGGACCGCCTGTGACGACCTGAACGAGGCGTTCATAGCCCTGCTCCCCGAGGAAAAACGCGCGGGGTACCGAGCCATCGAGATCCCGCCCTTTTCGTCGGAAGAGCGTGAGACGGCCATTGAGGCGACAGGCCTCACAAAGCGTTTTGGGAATTTTATCGCCGTAGACGACGTCAACCTGAAGATCCCCAAGGGAGAGATTTTTGGCTTCCTCGGCTCGAACGGCTGCGGGAAGACCACGACCATGAAGATGCTGACGGGGCTTTTGGAGCCCAGCGGCGGCACGGCGGCCCTCTTCGGAAAGGAGGTCGACGCCAGGGACATCGAATCGCGCCGAAACGTGGGGTATATGTCCCAACTCTTCTCACTCTACACGGAGTTGTCGGTACGCCAGAACCTGGTCCTTCACGCCCGGCTCTTCAACGTCCCGGAGCAGGCCATTCAGGAGCGAGTCGACGAGATGGTCCGGAGGTTCGACCTGCAGGATGTCCTCGACGCCATGCCCGGAAAGCTGCCCATGGGGATTCGCCAGAGGCTCTCCCTCGCCGTCGCCATGGTGCACAACCCCAACATTCTCATCCTCGACGAGCCGACGTCCGGAGTGGACCCCGTCGCCCGGGACACCATGTGGCAACTCATGATCGATCTGTCCCGGAAGGACGACGTCACCATCTTCGTCTCCACTCACTTCATGAACGAGGCGGAGCGATGCGACCGAATCTCCCTCATGCATGCGGGGAAGGTCCTCGTCACGGGGAGACCGGCCGACATCGTGCGTGCAAAGGGATCGGACACCCTGGAGGAGGCCTTCATCGAATACCTGAAGGAGGCCGAGGCCTCCGGGGAGGAGGATGGCGAGACCATTACGACAGAGGAAAGGCTCTCCGTGGTGACGCCGGAGGAGGGGGCCACGGAAACGGAAAAACGCAGCTCCATCGACCTGCGGAGGCTCTGGAGCTACACTGTCCGCGAATGGCGAGAGCTCTCGCGGGACCCCATCCGCGGCTCCATGGCCCTCTTGGGGACCGTGTTTCTGATGTTCGTCATCGGGTTCGGCATCACCTTGGACGTGGAGAACCTCTCCTTTGCGGTCCTCGACCAGGATCAGACGGCCATCAGCCGGAACTACGCCCTCAACCTGTCCGGGTCACGATACTTCGTCGAACACGCCCCTCTCTCGGGGGGCAAGGAGCTGGAACGGCGTATGGAGTCCGGCGAACTCGCCCTTGTCGTGGAAATCCCGCCGGATTTCGCGCGCAACCTGGAGCGAGGGAGCACCGCCGAGATTGGGGCCTGGATCGACGGCTCCATGCCGCTGCGCGCCGGGACGATCCGCGGCTACGTTCAGGGCATGCACTTGGGCTGGCTACAGGAGATGCTCCGGGAAAGATACGGCCTGACCGCGTCACGCCCTCTCGCCACCATAGAGTCGCGCTACCGGTACAACCCCGACGTGAAGAGCTTGCCGGCGATTGTTCCGGCCGTCATCCCTATTCTGCTGCTCATAATCCCCGCAATGCTGTCCACCCTCTCCGTGGTGCGCGAGAAGGAGATGGGGGCCATCGTCAACCTGTACGTCACGCCCGTCAGTCGATTCGAGTACATGATCGGCAAACAGTTGCCCTACGTCGCCGTGGGCATGATAAACTACGCTCTCATGACGATTCTCGCCGTTACGGTCTTCGAGGTCCCAATCAAGGGAAGCCTTGCGACGCTGACCCTCGGGGCCTTCAGCTACGTCCTCTTCTCCACCGGCTTAGGTCTTCTTGTATCCACGTTCACCAAAAGCCAGATAGCTGCCATGCTCCTGACGCTCATCGGGACCCTGATCCCAGCGATCCGGTACGCCGGGCTCATCGACCCCATCTCCTCCCTCGAAGGAGTGGGGCTGTTCGTCGGCCGCATCTTCCCCGCAACGCACTTCATCAATATGTGCCGCAGTGTTTTCTGCAAGGCGCTCTTCTTCCAGGATCTTCACACGTCCCTGTGGCCCATCATGGCGGCAGCGCCCATCATCATGGCGCTGGCCGTCCTGCTGCTCAGAAAACAGGAGTCCTGACATGCCGAACATAAAACACATCTATCACTTGGGAATAAAGGAGCTGTGGAGCCTCATTCGAGACCCTATGTTGATGTTTGTCGTCGTCTTCATGTTCACGGGACAGATCTTCATCGCGGCAATGGCTATCACGGAGACGCTGCACAAGGTCCCCATAGCCATCGTGGACGAGGACGCCAGTCAACTATCCGCCGCCATCGTCTCGGCCTTCTACCCTCCCCGTTTTCAGAGCCCTGAGCTTCTTTCCATGAATGAGGTCGATCCCGGGATGGACTCGGGCACGTATACCTTTGCCATCGTCATCCCCCCCGGCTTCGAGCGCGATGTTCGGGCCGGACGCTCGCCAGCGCTCCAGCTCAACGTGGACGCCACCCGCATGACCCAAGCCTTCACCGGCAACGGATATATCCAACAGATCCTGCTTGACGAGATCAACGCCTTTTTCCATAGGGACAAGGGAGCGGTACCGGGGCCAAACCTCGTGATCCGAACGCTCTACAACCCAAATCTCGAGTCCTCCTGGTTCGGCGCCCTGAACGAGATCATCAACGTAGTCACCATAATGTCCATCATCCTCACCGGAGCGACGCTCATCCGGGAGCGCGAGCACGGGACCATAGAGCACCTGCTGGTCATGCCCGTGACACCGACGGAAATCATGATATCCAAGGTCTGGACCATGGGACTCGTCGTCCTGTGCGGCTCCTTTCTTTCGCTGAAGTTCGTCATCCAAGGCTGGATCGGCATTCCAATCCACGGCTCTATACCGCTCTTTCTCTGCGCCACAGCCCTCTGCCTTTTCGCAACCACGTCGCTCGGCATCTTCATGGGCACTATCGCGCGCTCCATGCCCCAGTTCGGCATGCTCGGTATCCTGACCCTGGTCCCCATGCTCATGCTCTCCGGAGGCGTCACACCTCTCGAGAACATGCCACTGCTCATTCAGAGGATCATGATGCTCGCGCCGAGCACCCACTTCATCGCCGCCGGCCGGGGAATCCTGTTCC
Source organism: Fretibacterium sp. (assembly GCA_012520235.1). Lineage (GTDB taxonomy): Bacteria > Synergistota > Synergistia > Synergistales > Aminobacteriaceae > JAAYOR01. The sequence goes on along the minus strand of JAAYOR010000138.1, from coordinate 12,902 downwards.
GCGGTGCCGGAATAGAGTCCGTATGGCCCCAGTTCCTGGCCATGGTCCTGGTCGGCGCGGCCTACTTCGCCGTCGCGCTCTTCCGCTTCCGCAAGAGCATCAGCCTCATGGCGTAACGACAGGCAAGCGCGTTCCCCGTCCAACCAAGGAGCAACGATATGTGTCCTGACAAAGAAACGCACGTGCTCCAGAGGACACGTGCGTTTCTTTACTGTGGCTTGTTGATACGTTCACCCCAAAAGCTCTCTCAGGGAGGGGTTTTAGTCCACGTTTGCGTCCGCCTCCGTGGCCAGCTTCGTGGCGATGCGTACCGTCTCCATGGCGTCACGCGCGTAGTGGTCCGCGCCGACAAACTCCGCCATGTCCGGGGTCAGGACCGCCCCTCCCACGATGACCTTTGCCTCGGGGCATTCGCGGCGCAGCAGCGCAATGGTGTCCTTCATCCCGACAACGGTGGTTGTCATGAGGGCGCTGAGGCCGACGATGCGGATGTCGTTCTGCCGCACAGCCTCGGCCACCGCTTCGGGGGGCACGTCCTTGCCCAGGTCCAGGACCTTGAAGTTATAGTTCTCCATCAGAACCTTGACGATGTTCTTTCCGATATCGTGGATGTCGCCGTAGACCGTTGCCAGAGCCACGGGCGCCACAGGCTCGCCGCTTTTCGCGTCCGGGTCGGAGGCCAGAGCCACCCGCAGCACTTCAAAGGAGGATTTTGCCGCCTCCGCAGCCTTGATGAGCTGGGGCAAAAAGATCTTTTGCGCCTCATAGTCGCGCCCCACAGAATCCAGAGCCGGCACGATGTGCCGCTCCACCACCTCCAGAGGGGGCAGAGATTCCAACAGGTCGCGCGTGAAAGTTGCGGCCCGCTCCTTCAGGCCCTTAGCCACGGCAGACGCCAGGTCGCCGGTTTCCGAGAGCTTTTTTTGAGTTTCTTGAGCTTTTTGAGCTTTTTGGGGGCCACCCGCCCCGGCAGAGGGAGCGGCAGTGGCCTCAGGATGCGCCTCGCAGTAGGCGATGTAGTCCTGTGAGTCCCGATCACGCCCCGACAAGACGCGCCATGCCGCCACGGTCTCCATCATCCCGGCGTCCGCAGGGTTCATGATGGCCGCATCCAGCCCCTGCATCAGAGCCAGAGCCAGCATCGTGCGGTTGATCACCGCCCGGCGCGGCAGGCCAAAGGAGACGTTGCTGACCCCGAGGACGGTCCGGACCCCCAGCTCCTCTCGGACTCTGCGGACGGCTTCCAGCGTCTCCCGCACCAGGTCCTGTTGGGCCGAGGCAGTGAGCGTGAGGCAGTCGATGAGCACATCCTCGCGCGGGATACCCAGCTTCTCCGCCTCCTCCACTATTCGCCGCGCCACGGCCAGACGCCCCTCCGCCGTCTCGGGGATCCCCCCTTCGTCTAAAGTCAGGCCCAGCACGCAGGCCCCGTACTTTCTGGCGATGGGCAGCACGGTGCGGAGGCTCTCCTCCTTGCCGTTGACGGAGTTGAGCAGGGGTTTGCCGTTAGCGATGCGGGCAGCAGCCTCAAGCGCCACAGGGTCGGCGGAGTCTATCTGAAGCGGCAGGTCCAGCACGCCCTGGATCTCGGTCACAGCCCGCTTCAGAAGCGCGGGCTCGTCCACATCGGGCAGCCCCACGTTGACGTCCAACACATGAGCACCCTGCTCCTGCTGGGCCACTGCCTCCCTCAGGAGAAAGTCCATGTCCTGCGCCCGCAGGGCAGCCTGAAGGGCCTTTTTTCCCGTGGGGTTCAGGCGTTCCCCAATGATCACGGTGTCGTCAAAGAAAACGGCCTTTGCCGCACTGCACACGCCCGTCCGGCGCGGGACGGAACGGGGCGTCACTTGTCTCTGCCCCACAGCTTTCACAGTCTTAGAAATATAGCCGGGGTTCGTGCCACAACACCCGCCCAGGACACCTGCCCCTTTCTCGGCAAAGCCCGCCATGATGGCCGCAAACTCGTCGGAGGTCACGTCGTAACCGGAGACTCCGTCACGCATGACGGGCAGCCCCGCATTGGGCTGCACCATCACGGGCACGTGAGCGAGCTCACAGAGGCGCTCCACAAGGGGGCGAAGCTGCGCGGGCCCAAGGGAGCAGTTCAGCCCCAGAGCGGCGACGCCCAGAGCCTCCAGTGTCAGAACCATGGACTCCAGAGAGGCCCCGAAGAAGGTGCGCCCGCTCGCCTCAAAGCTCATGGTGGCATAGATGGGCAAGTCGCAATGTTCCTTGACCGCCAAGACCGACGCTTTCAGTTCGTAGAGGTCGGTGAAGGTCTCCAGCAGCACCACGTCGCAGCCCTGAGCCCCGGCCTTGACCTGAAGGGCCACCGAGTCAAAGACGTCCTCAAAAGCGGCGTCTCCCAGAGGAGCCATCACCTTCCCGCTGGGCCCGATGTCCAGAGCCACCCGCCCTCCAAAGGGGTCGGCGGCGCGGCGGGCTATTTTTACGGCAGAGCCCACCACCTCTGAGACGGACAGCCCCGCCTTTTCCAGCTTCCAGGGGTTGGCCCCAAAGGTGTTGGTGGTGACGAAGTCCGCTCCGGCCTCCAGGTATTCTCTGTGAATCGACTCTATCAGATCGGGTTGGCTGAGGTTCAGCTGCTCAGGGAGCTCTCTCAGCTTCAGGCCCCTGGCCTGGAGCATGGTGCCCATGCCACCGTCAAAGAAGATGACGTCCCGACCCAGTTTTTTGTCACAAACCACAGCTATCTCCCCTCTTTCTGTACGGACAGGTCCCGTTCAGCGCGCATTGCGCACAGTTGCGGCCTCTATCCTTTTTTTCCTCTTTTTGGTCAGAAATCCCTATCATCGCGGTGATGGACTTCACCGGTGTCATCATTTGAGAGCGGGTCACAGACAGCCCAATCCGTCGAGCGGCGTCCAACACCTCCAGAATCGACTCACTGGTCGCCAGAGGGACGTCGCCGTAACCGGGGCTGAAGCGCATCGTCAGGTGCTCCCCTTCCGACAGAGTTGCACGAGCCTCTTTCTCCACCTCGTCACAGAAAGCGTCAGCCCAGACCGAGGCGCAGGCGTCCAGGGCCATCCCCTCCAGCATATCAACCCTCTGACTCAAAGAGATCTGCCGATCGACCTCCGGGCCCAGGGTCACGGCCAGGAGAAAACACTCGGAGGAGCGCGCGAAAAGCCGGGTCAGGTCGCGGCTCTCAACGTCAAAAGCGTCGGCCACCCGGACGAGGTTCCGGACCCCATCCACGTCCAGAGGAAAGCGCTTCCACACTCCCAGAGGGCGTGCGATCCCCTCTATCCTGCTGAAGGCCTGAGAGACTTTTCTCTCCAGCGCCTCCAGCGTCTCCTCCCCCTCCGAGCCGGAGACGCCCATAAAGCGCAGGGCGTCGTCAAGCATCGCCTGAGTGACGGGGAAAGAGGACATCAGTCTCGTTTCACCCTCATGGAGTACAGGATGCCGCGGATGTTCTCATCGATGCTACGGACGATGTCGGGTTGGTTCATCGTGTAGAGGTGGATCCCGTCAACCCCTCGGGCCAGCAGGTCCACTATCTGCTCCGTCGCATAGGCTATTCCCGCCTGTTTGATGGCGTGGCTGTTGTGCCCATAAGCATTCACAAACCGCAGGACGCGCTCGGGCATTGAGGCGCCGCACATCGTGGTCATCTTTTCTATTTGCGTCGCCGAGGTGACGGGCATGATCCCCGCGACAATGGGGGTCTCTATCCCTATGGAGCGCGCCCGGTCCCGAAAGCGCCAGAACACGTCGTTATCAAAGAAGAGCTGGGAAATAAGGGCATCCACCCCACAGGCCGTCTTCTCATGGAGACGCCGCAGGTCCTCGGCCTCACTGGGGGCCTCAATGTGCTTCTCTGGGTAGCAGGCGGCAAACACGCGAAAATCGTTCTGAGTCCGGCGGATGAAGCGGATGAGATCGGAGGCATATTTGAACTCTCCCAGGTCGGAGGGCTCCTTCAGATCTCCCCTCAGAGCCAGAATGTTTCGGATGTTGCCGGCCTTGAGCTCTTTCAAGATTTCACTGATGTTCTCCTGCGTGCTCCCCACACAGGTCAGATGGGCCACCCCGCAGATGTTGTAACGGTTCTGGATGGTAGAGGCGATTTCAAGCGTGTTCTCCCGACTCGTGCCTCCGGCCCCATAGGTGACGCTGATCATGTCCGGGGTCAGGCTGGCGAGGGCATCAATTGTCGCGTATGTCCCCTCCAGGTTGTTGGAACCCTTGGGGGGAAATATCTCAAAGGTGTAGCTGGGCCTGGGGATATCAAAAAAATCTTTCATGCAAAACGACACTCCTTTACGTGTATCCGGCGCGTATCCAGAGAGAACAGGCCGGAAGAGGCATCAGCTGTCCGGAGATGCCCCCGGGGCGACAGGATAAAAAAAAACGCCTTGCGAACAAGGCGAACTTTCCTTTTATCGCTGTCAGCGGTACCACCTTGTCTTATGACAGGTTGGCGCAGGATCGACGAGCTGACTCTCTCCCCATGCTCTTGATAAACGCTATTTAGTCTTATTACCTGCGCCTTATAGTCTCGACTCGAAAGGGTGAGACTACAAGGCGCACTTTGGATTTAGGACATTTTACCACATGGAGCGAAGGAGGGACACCCCAAACGGCAAAAAACGCCCCAAAAGTCTCTACATGGAGGCCCCACTTGAGGCGACGTTCTGTCCGACTCTCTGGATGAGTGCGCCCTCATCAAACTGCAGGGCCCCTCTGCGGGAGAAGCGGAGAAGCTCCAGCTCGCCCCGGGAATTTTCCAGAATGGCCGTGCAGCTCTCCACCCAGTCTCCTGTGTTGATGTAACTTATATCCCCAAGTGCCCGGATGGTCGCGTGATGGATGTGCCCGCATACGACGCCATCCGCCTCCTGGAGGCTAGCCATCTTCGCCAGTTCGGTCTCAAAGCTGCTGATAAAGTTGACCACACGCTTGACGCGGGACTTGCTCCACGCGGCTATGGAACGATGCTTGAGCCCGAAGAACTTCGCAAATCCGTTGTAGAGAACGTCTAGGGCTGTCATCGTGTCGTAAGCGATGTCTCCAAGGCGCGCAAGCCAGGGGGCGCTTCGGATAACGTCGTCCAGCTGGTCCCCGTGCATGACGAGAAAGCGCCGACCGTCCGCGGTCTCATGGATAATGGAGTCAACCACTTCAACCCCTGAGGCCTTCTTCCCGCAGAAGGGCCTGAGAAAATCATCGTGATTCCCCGTGATATAGACAACTCGGCATCCTCGTCGCGCCATCGCCAGAATAGTACTCAAGATCTCATCATGCAGTTTGGGCCAGTGCCAGGACCTCTTTAGCCTCCAGCCATCAATGACGTCACCAACCAGGTAGAGGGTCTCCGGCTCGTGTTGCCTCAGAAAAGAGAGGAGCAACTCCGCCCGGCAGGAGCGCGCGCCGAGATGGAGATCTGAGATGAAGACTGTCCTGATACGCCTCCCCCAACCCAACCGGCCACGTTCCTCCACAGGCACCGATTCCCTCCCTATCCCCTCAAGGCGCCCCCGAAAGAACGAATGCACTTTTTCGGCTTGTTCCGCACGTCTCCAGCCCAAGAGATACCCCAACATCGAAAGTCCGTCCAGCAGATAATCAAGCATCGCTTTCCCCCGTCTTCGGGCTGCTGTAATGCCCGAACTGATATCGGTAAGGGTTGCCATAAAGCTCTCCGATAAAGAACCGGTGCAGGTTAGCGCGAAGGTAGGTCCACCCTGTTTTGAGAAGCCCGTCCTGTTCGAGGCGTCGAGTGTGGAAGACAAATTTCTGCCTCAACATACCAAAGCGCGCTCCTCTTTCTCCGGAGGCTCGGCGCACATAGTCACAGTCCTCACAAAGCGTTATGGACTCATCAAAGCCCCCTATTCTCCCGTGAAGCGTGCGGGTTGAGAAAACACAAGCCCCCACCGCCATCGGAAAAAACAGAGCGCTCACCCCCAGCCCCAGGTTGAAGAGGGAGAGCCCCGCCCTTATGAGCAGTGAAGCATTAGGGTTTTTCATGTAAACTCCGCCTACATCCAGGCAACGGCTCTCCATCTCACTCAGGCAGTTCTCTATAAAATCAGGGTCCAGCCTCGTGTCCGCATCCAAAAACAGGATGCGTTCGCATTGCGCCTCCAAAGCGCCAGTATTGCGCCCCAGGCTGACACCCCGGCGGGGCATCTCAATAATCCGAAGCGGCTCCAGACGCTTTGAAAAAGAACGGGCTCTCGCAACCGTCTTGTCCAGGCTACAACTGTCGACAACCAAAGTCTCAAAATCCAGCACCGTCTGACGCTCCAAGTCCCCCAAAAGGAGCGGAAGGTTCCGCTCCTCATTCAGCGTGATGATGATGACGGATAGTTTCAGGGTTCCCATGACATTCTCCTTCTTCCCTTTTGTGAGGTCCCGCACGCTCCGGCTCCCTCGCCGCCACCCGATAAAAAACGTGCCGTCGTCCCCTCAAAGGGACGCTCGGCACAAAGCAAAAACAAAGGAGAGAAAACCCTTTCCTTTCCGAAGCAGCGAACAGCCGACCTTTGAGCCAACTGAGGCCTATGAGCCACCTGCAACGACCTCCTTGTGATCTTTAAGACGGCTCAAGCATAACGTCCCCCTGTAACGTCAAGCTCAAACGCAGCTGCAATCCAGGTAACAAAACTGTGACCGTAAGGGAGTAGAGAACGTAAAAAAGGCCACCCCTCACGGGGCGGCCCTGGGTGAATCTGATGCCGTGGTCGTTCTCTCCAGAACGACATATTTTGTCTACAAACTTGCCAAGCTGGATCCCCTCTACTCTGCCCTCAGTTCTGTCCTTGGCCAGCGCGCTCTCCAATATGTATGCCCTCCTGGCAGCGCAGGCCCTCCTGATATTGGTCAAAATGTGCACGTTCCTCCGCTGATAGGGCCAGGTAGTTCAGACACTTCTCAGCCTACTTGAGCCTAGGCGCGCTGGCGTCCGCAGGGATCGCCTGGGTCCTTGAATTTACAATCTAAACGCAACACCTAAAGGTAGTGGATACAAAAAAGACCCGTGGTTAGCAGAAATTCGCCAAAACGGGCGTTTGTCAGACACACCTAAAAACGTGCCGTCATCTTCAAAAGACGACGGCACGGCAGAGATTCGATTTGCAGGCAAACGCCTGTTAGAAAAGGGGCTCCGGCAGAGTCAGCAGCCAGAACTGCTGCTCTTCGTTCAATGGGACGAGCTCAAAGGAGGTCTTTGTCTCCTGTTCTCCCAGGAAGAGCTTGCCGTCCTTGAGGTTATAGTCCGTGATTTTTTTGACGGCCTTTCCATCCTTCTCCTCAGGGTTCAGAAGCTTCAAGTCAACGCCAAAATCGTTGTCCGAACAGAGAGCGATGGTCTTTGCGTCAATAAGCGCGATTCCCTCAGCCTTTTCCACGTCCCATCCTATGGCTTTGAGGTCCACCACAAGACGTTTGCTGATCATGGCGACACCCAGTTCCTTCAGTTCCGCTTCGTCCGCCGTCTCAAGCTCCTGACCGGCGGCAGTTCTGACCTCCTGGATGTCCGTGGCTCCCTCAATGTTGATCTCGTAGAGCAGGTTCGTCATGGCGCCATCCTTGTTCTTTCCCTGCTCCACCAGAAGGAAACGGGAGTCATCAATAGCTGCCAGATCTCCTATTTTTGCGTCAGAGGTTTTTTTATAGGTCTCCACGTTATGCGGATAGGCAAACATGCGGGTCTTACCCGTATCAGGGTCCAGCTCTACGAGGCGGATAAAGCGTGCCTTGCTGCTGTCAAGACCCTGTCCCAGGTCGAGAGGGCTCTGGACGATGCCAAAGACCTTGTTGGATGGGGAGACGGCCAGTCCCTCCATGCCCCGATTGGGCCTGCGGTATTTCACGACCTCGGGAAGGCCGTCGCCGGGCGCGTATTTTTTGAGGATGCGTCCGGTGTCCTTGTCTATCTTGGCGATAAAGGGGCCGTATTCATCACAGATCCAGTAATGCCCATCTTTGCGATCCACATCAATGCCCTCCGTGTCCAGTCCCTCAGGATCGAAGGGAAGGACCTTCAGGTTGTCATCAAGGGGCGTCTCATTGGTCGTTCCGACCTGACCCGCGGGCAGAGGTCGTCCGGAGATGGGCTTCCCTTCACCATTGAGGATCCCGCTCACTTTCTCCAGGCTCAACACGCCATCCTTCAGCTTGAGCAGGCCTATTTGAGGGGTAAAGTCCGGAGCGGGGAATATCTTTGCGGGCAGCTTGCCCTCCGAGTCCATCGCGGGAGCGTCGGCGTTGGGCCCCCGGTCGCTGATGGCCAGGAAGAGCAGCCCTCCGTCCGCGCTGGCGCCACAGAACGTGAGCCCCGAACCGATGCCCAGCTCAAACCCTTTTGGGAACGCTTTGGGAAACGCTCCGTCATAGCTCACCCTCGTGCTCTCAGGCAACTTGATGACGTGCTTTTGGACCTGCACCTCTGCCGCTCCCGCCACCCCGAAAGTCGATAAAACCATCATCCCGCTTAAAGCAAACAACCTGCAAAAAGCAAACCTTGTCTTCATCTTCCAATTCGCACCTCGCTCTTTCATATAAAGAAGATGATTTCAGTGTATAGCGGATTTGCGACTGAAATATGACAAAAACCCCATAGAAACGCAACAAAAGTCTGGCAGACATCTCTCACCCAGTCCGTGAACAGGCGAAAATCTGCGCGCAGATTCCCCTTGTGCTTTTGTCTGTTTCGTGTATAATGCTTTTTTGTTAAGGGCGATTAGCTCAGCGGTAGTAGCGCTTCCTTCACACGGAAGAGGTCACTGGTTCGAACCCAGTATCGCCCACCATTAAAATAGCAAGGGCTCAGGGGATTTTCCTCTGAGCCCTTTTTCTTTCCTTGAAGCGCCCTTGAAGCAAAAGTTAAAAACGGGGCCCGAAGGCCCCCGCTAGAGATGTTGTTACTTTTTTACTTTTTTACTTTTTTACTTTTTTGCGAGCCTCTGCCAGGCGTGAAGGGCCAGAGCGATGCCGATGACGCCATAAGCGATGAAGACTCTGAAGTACTCTCCCACCTGTGCGCTGCCCATGATGTTCTTGCCGGCCAGAGGCGAGACGATGAAGAGCGCGTGGAAGAGCACCGTCCCTAACAGCGCCTGACCTATCGTGGCACGGGAGACGCTGGCACCTCCGATGAGAAGGGCGGCCACAGCAAAGGTCCCCACCTGGACGTGAGAGCCGTAGACCTGGACGTTGCCGATGTTCTGCAAAAAGATCAGCTGTCCCCAGGCCGCCAGGACGGTGGAGAAGAGCACGGCAATGATGCGGACCTTGTCAACCTTGATGCCCGCCACCTCGGCAATGCGACGATCCTGCCCTACCGCGCGGAAATCCTGCCCCAGCTTTGTCCTGAAGAGAAGGAACATCAACAGACAGAGAACGGCTATCACAACAAGGGTCAGGACGGGGAAGTTGATGTTGTTCAGATACTTCAGGCCGGGGGCGGTCAGGCCCCTGAACTTAAAGACATAGAACTTGTCAAGAGCGTACTGCCAACGCTTAAGGTCAATTGTGTTGACAAACCCGACCCCGGAAGGCAACAGCAGCGCCTTGTTGGATATGGGGATGATCCATCCCACGAAGACGAGACACACGAGCTGATACAGACCGTTGGCAAAGAAACCCAGGATGAGCCCCGTGATCATCTCCTTACCCTTGGCTCGGTTGAAGATCAGAGCGGTAAGCCAGCCAAAGAGCAGAGCGAACGGGACAGCCAGGACGCAGGCTGCCACAAAACCCGTCAGGCCCGTCATGTCATAGACCACCGTGATAAAAGCCGCAAACTGCCCCGCCATAGCGCCCAGGACGATGCCGAAATTCAAACCCATCCCGGCCAACACGGGGATGATGAGCGAGATGACCAGGAAGGAGTTTCGGGCCAGGCGCGACATCAGGTCGTTGGCAAAAAACATCCAGGAAAGGCCCGAATAATGGAAGCCGATGGAACAGAGGACCGTAAAAACGATGGGAACGATGTTGCGCTGCAGGAGCCTCTTCATCGTGCGTCACCCCCCACTTCTTTGCGGGTCAGAGCGTAGAGGATGATGCCATTGCTGATGATGACCCTCATGATCTCGGAGATATCGCTACTCATCGCAACGTTGGCCACAGGGAGCGCGATGACAAGGAGAGAGTTAAAGAGGAACGTCCCGATGACGGCCTGAGTGATGGTCGCCCGCTGAAGCGAGGCCCCTCCTATCAGGATCGCCGACACGGAGTAAAGGGCCATATAAAGCGGTGCCTGATACAGTTGAAGGAAACCGTAGCTCTGAGAGTAAATGACAATACCGGCCGCGCCCATCGCACAGGAGATGATGGAGGCGAGCACGCGGTATCGATTGACGCTCAGGCCTGAGGCCTCAGCAAAACGAGGATTGGCGCCCACCATAGACATGGCCAGCCCTGTGCTGGTCTTCATGAAGTACCACAAAAGCAAGCAGCACAGAGCGGCAAACAGCAGGAGCCCTGTGGGAATGGTTACAGAACCAACGGTGAAGCTCATGAGACGATCCAACAGCTGCTCCATGCGGCCGTCCAGAACAACCGTAACCCGAAGCCCTTCGCCCCCGTAGGGCCAGATCATCTCCGGGCTCTTGTAAGGCGCCATGAGCCAGAAGATGCACATCAAAGAAACTATGGAAAAACCCATGTAGGTCCCCACCGTCATCTCCTGCCCCTTCACCTTGTTGAGAAGCAGACCGTAAAGCCAGCCGGCCAGAGCTCCCAGAGGGATGGAAACCGCCAGGGCAAAGATGAGAGCGGGAAACCCTCTGAAGTCCAGCTCAATGGCAAGAGTCGCCCCCACAAGCCCGCAGATGATGCCAAAGGGGAGCCCGAAATTGGGTCCAGCCCCTGCCTGAATCGTGGGAATCATAGCCAGGACAAGCAGGAGGTTCATGCCAAACCGGGTGAGCATGGCGCTGAATATCTGTCCCATGGGGAGGCCGTAAGCAAACCCGGCCGCTATGAGAAAAGCCAGAAAAAGAGAGATGATGAGGCGGGGGATGCCAATTTTACCCAACAGCCCGTTCTCCATCTCAAACCGCCTCCTTTCCATGGAACCTGTGGTATTCTCCAGCCATCATCAACCCGAAATCCCGGTCGCTGTCCTGGGGGGAAAGGATCCCCTCCAGCTTCCCGCGGCAGATGATGGCAATGCGGTCACACACCAGACGCAACTCGGCCAGCTCGGAGGAGGTCATGATGATCGTCAGGCCCTGCTCCCTATTGAGTTTAACCAGACGGTCAAGGATCAGTTTTTTAGCCCCGATGTCGATGCCGCGAGTGGGCTCGGAAACAAGCAGCAGAGTGGGCTCCAGGGTGATGGCACGGGCAACGCAGACCTTCTGCTGGTTGCCTCCGGAGAGCCTGCGAGCCAGCTGACGAGGACCCGTGCAACGGACGTCCAGATCTCGGATCATCTCCCGAGCATGAGCCGTCATCGCCTTTTTATCCAGGACGGAGAGGGGCCCGGGCGTCATGAATTTGTTCTGAATCTGTATGGCCGTCCCGGCAATGTTGAACTCTATCGAGTCGTCCAACAACAGGCCGGTTCCCCTCCGGTCCTCCGAGACAAACGCGAGCCCAGCGTCCAAGGAGGCGCGCGGGTCGTTCAGGTTCAAAGGCTCACCGTTCAGCTTCACCGAGCCCCGGGAGGGGAAAAGCCCCATGATGCCATTGGCTATGCCAATCTTGCCCTGTCCCGCAAGACCGCCGATGCCCAGGACCTCACCACGCCTGACGTTCAGCGTGACGCTTTGAACCGTCTCGCCCGGCATGTCCACAGCCAACTCTCTCACCTCAAGGATGATGTCCTCGGAAAGGCTTGAGAGAGGCCGTCCCTGGCTCTCGCTACCCTCCACCTTGCGGCCCACCATGAGCTCCGCAAGCTTATCAATAGAGGTCTGGTCCGGTGTGGTCTCCGATACGAGCTCCCCATCCCGCAGGACAACGATCTTATCCGAAATTTTCATGACCTCATCCAGCCTGTGGCTGATGAAGATGATGGAGATCCCTTTGGCGATGAGCAGTTTTATTGCCTCCAGAAGCCTTTCAGCATCAGATTCCGTGAGAACCGCGGTGGGTTCGTCCAGGACGAGCAGACGGATTTTTTTCTTGTCCAGTTCCCGGGCTATTTCCACAAACTGCATGTGCCCGACGGGCAGACCCCGAACGGGCAGCATCTCATCAATGCTCAGGCCTATGGAGTCCATTGAGGTTCTGGCATCATCCCTCATGGCCGGGACGTCCAGCCACCTCAGAGAAGAGCCAAATATTTTATTGCTCAAACTCCTGTTCAACTCCCCCAGCCGCCTCAGGGAAGAGGTGAATGCTTTGCCGACCCGACTCTCTTTGGTCAAATTCTCCAGCCAGCTCAGAGAAGAGTCAAATGCTTTACCGAGCCAACTCTCTTTGGTCAACTCCCGATTCAGCTTGATGTTCTCCGTGATGGTGAAACCGGGCAAAAGCATGAACTCCTGATGCACCATCCCGATGCCCAACTCCATCGCTTCCTCGGGAGAGGTTATATCAACCTTCTCCCCGTCCAGGTAGATCTCTCCCTCAAATCCGCCCGTGGCAAAGATGACCGGCATCCCGAAGAGGATGTTCATCAACGTGGATTTCCCCGCACCATTTTCACCGACCAGGGAGAGCACCTGCCCCTGTCCCAGAGTGAAGGTCACATCCTTCAACACTCTGGCGCCATAGAACTCCTTGCCTATGCCCCTCATCTCAAGCCGAGGTGTTTGAGCCACAAGGCCACCTCCTTAATAGAGAAACTTCCGTTGAGAAAAACACGAAGTTTCAACCTGTTTTCTGTTCCGCACCATAGAGAGAGCAGGGTCGCCGTGAGGGCAACCCTGCTCTCTTATGTTTTACCTTTTTACCTCTTCAGAAATACTTCT
>JAAYOR010000137.1 GCA_012520235.1 Fretibacterium sp. | reverse complement strand
TACTTTCAGGTGTTGCGTTTAGATTGTAAATCCAAGTCATAAAATCAAATTTATTTTATATGTTTCAAATCGCTCTGCATAGAGCAGGCGCTCCCCATTGTCCAGCCGCATGGGACGCTTGATCACATTCTGCCTCACGCCTCACTCCATGAAGACGAACCACACCGCGCCGCACAGACAGAGCCCGGCCCAGAGGTAGCCCGTCTTGAAAGGCTGCTTCATGTAGAGAATGGAGAAGGGAATGAACACCCCCAGAGTGATGACCTCCTGCATGATCTTGAGCTGGCCCAGGTTCAGGGCCGTAGCCCCGATGCGGTTCGCCGGGACCTGAAAAGCGTACTCCAGAAGCGCTATCGACCAGCTCACCAACACCGCAAACCAAACAGGCCGGGCTGAGAGCGTTTTAAGATGGCCGTACCAGGCAAAGAGCATAAACACGTTGGAACAGATGAGCAGAAGCGTCGTCTGAAGCCAGACAGGCATAGCAAGGACTCCTTCCTTAAAAACGCCCCTCGGGGCAATACAAAGCATCAGGCCCAGGCCTCAGCCGCGGCCCCGGCGCAGGATCTCCGTGGTCGAGAGCCCTTCGACCAGAGGCAGGATCACGACCTCCTGGACGAACTCCCGGCCCGGCAGCTCCTCAGCCCGGTAATCACCGCCCTTGACCAACACGTGGGGCCGGAGCTCTGCGAGGAGCTCCCGCGGCGTGTCCTCCTCAAAGACCACGACGCAGTCCACCACCCTCAGGGCTGCCAGGAGCAGCGCCCGGTCCGCGGATGCGTTCACGGGCCGGGATGGACCCTTGAGTCGCCTCACTGAGGCGTCGGAGTTGAGCCCTACGATCAGACGGTCCCCCAGGGCTCGGGCCCGCTCCAGGCTGTCAAGATGCCCCGCGTGCAGCACGTCAAAACAGCCGTTCGTGAAGACCACCCTGCACCCGGCCTCCTTCCAGCCCCGGCACTGTGCCGCTGCCGACGACCTGGAGAGGACCCGCGCCGCACCGGGACGGGGCGCAGCATCGAGCTCCCTCAGGAGCTCGTCGGCGCTGATGGGATAGGTCTCAGCACGGGTGACGACAAACTGCGCCGCCTCGTTGGACAGCCGGGCGGCCACCTCCAGACTACAGCCCGAGGCGACAAAGGCTGCGAGCACGGCGATCACCGTATCGCCGGCGCCGCTGACGTCAAACACCTCCACGGACCGGGCCGCGATATGGACCGTCCCCTCCTCCTCCACCAGAGTCATGCCCTTTGAGGAGCGGGTCACCAGGACCGCGCCCAGCCCGAAGCGTCGGAGCACCTCCGACGCTGCCGCCTCCACGTCCCTGTCCCGGTTCGGGACGGGAACACCTCGCACAAGGGCCAGCTCCGCAAGATTCGGCGTGACCGCCGACGCGCCCTTGTAGCGGCTCCAGTCCCTGCCCCTTGGGTCCACAAAGACCGGGACCCCGCGCGCACGCGCGGACGCGATGACCGAACGACAGAGGGCCGGAGTGCAGAAGCCTAACCCATAATCCGAGAGGATCACAGCTCTTACACCCTCGTCCAACGCATCCTCCAGAAAACGGACCGCGCGGGGGACAAGGCTATCGTCCAATGGCGCCGGGTTCTCACAATCAAACCGTGCCACCTGTTGGCCTCCGCAGAGCAGACGGGTCTTGACCTGGGTGCGCCCGGGCCGGGCAAAGAGCTCAAAGTGTGCTCCCCTCGCCTCCAGATGGCTCCGGACGCGGCCGGCCTCCGGGTCATCCCCTATGAGCCCGGCCAACCAGACGCCGCAGCCCAGGCCCGTGAGGTTGGCCACAACATTGCCCGCGCCGCCCAGGTTGTCTCTCTCGGCCTCGCAAAGCACAACCGGTATCGGGGCCTCGCGGGACACGCGCGACGTGCTCCCCGCCAGATAACGGTCCAGCACCACGTCACCCAGCACAGCCACGGACGCCATCCGGCCTCCGCGCAGAAGAAGCTCCGGAGCCGCCCGCTCCGGGAAACTCATGACCCGGCCCCCAGGATGGAGGGACGCCCGATGGAGAGGTAGTCGAACCCAAGCCGCTGCATCTCCGCAAGGGAGTACAGATTGCGGCCATCCACCATCAGGGGATTTTTCAGAAGCTTTCGGACCCGGAGGAGGTCGGGCTGCCGGTAGATGTCCCACTCCGTCATCACTGCCAGAGCGTCGGCGCCGTTCACCGCGTCGTAGAGGTCGTGCATGTAGAGCAGCCCTCGGTGGTCCCCCAGGGCGCTCCGAGTCTCCTCAATAGCACGGGGGTCATGGGCCTGGACGCGCGCGCGCGCCTCCAGCAGGCTCAGGATCAGACGGTGGGCCGGCGCCTCCCGAACGTCCGAGGTCTTGGGCTTAAAAGACAGGCCCCAGATCGCCACAGTCTTGTCGCTCAAGTCCCCGAGGTGCAGGGCCAGCTTCTCAAAGACGACGTCCTTTTGGTTCTCGTTGACCTCCTCGACCGCGTTCAAAATCCGGGGGTGATATCCGGAAGCGCTCGCGAAGTCGCGCAGCGCCCTCACATCCTTGGGGAAACAGGAGCCACCGTACCCGCAGCCCGCGTAGAGAAAACTGGGCCCGATGCGGGAGTCCCGGCCCATCGCACGGCGCACGTGGTCCACGTCCGCCCCCACCCGCTCGCAGATGTTCGCCATCTCGTTCATGAAGGAGATGCGCGTCGCCAGCATCGCGTTGGAGGCATACTTCGCCATCTCCGCAGAGCGGAGGTCCATGAACAGAAGCCGTCCGGAGTCCAAAAACGAGTAAAGGCTCTTCATGCGCTCCGCAGCCTCAGGCGATTCAACACCAAGCACCACCCGGTCCGGTTCCAGAAAGTCACGCAGGGCTGCCCCCTCCCGCAGGAACTCCGGGTTTGAAACCATCAGGAACTCAGGCTCCTGGCCCCGCTTCTTCAGCTCTTCCGACACCCATGCCTTCACGCGCTCGTGGGTCCCCACCGGGACGGTGGACTTAACCACCACCAGCAGTGGCCCTCTCAGAGAACGCCCCACGTCCCTGGCTGCACCCTCGACAGCGCTCAGGTCCGCGCTCCCGTCGGGAGCTGAGGGGGTCCCCACCGTGATGAAACAGACCTCCGCCGTCTCGCCCTCGGCCAAAGCCTCGCCTGCGCTCGTCGCAAAGGAGAGCCGTCCCTCCGCCACGTTGCGGTTCATCATCTCTTCAATGCCGGGCTCATAAAAGGGAACCTTCCCTCCCCGCAGCGTCTCCACCCGGCTGGCGTCCGTGTCCACACAGACCACCCGGTTCCCGAACTTGGCCAGGCAGACGCCCGTCACCAACCCCACATACCCTGTACCGATGACAACCAGCTTCAATTGAAAAGACCTCCAAGAGAGAAAAATGTGTCAGGACAACACTCCATGCAGCTTCAAAGCAGAAAGGGGCGCCGTCCAAGTGCGCTGTCGGGCTAAGAACATCGCTCGACTCGGAACCGTTCTACAGCAACCCCCTCAAGGTCACGGATGCCTGCCTTCCGGGCCGCGACGCTAAGTTGCGTAGCAACATCGTCCACTCCCTCAAGGTCCGGGAGCAACACGCCGCGCCGGCCCCCTTTGGAGACGATCACGCCCCAGACCGCCGCGTCCAGCTGTGCCATGTCCGAGACGGGCTCAGGCTCTGAGAGCACATCCACGGAGAAGACGACGTCCTCCAGCTCGTCGCTCCTCATGGGAGGAAAGCGTGGGTCCTGAGTTGCCGCCGAGACCGCGTTGGCGGTTATCTCGGAAAACAGCGAGTCCTGGGCCGGAGCCAGAGTGCCGATGCAGCCCCTCAAAGCGCCATCCCGCCTCTTGATGGTGACGAAACAGGCGGCCCGGCGGGCCCAAAGAGGGTCCGCCGGGGTCGGAGGAGCTTCAAGAGGCGGTAGCCCGTTCAGATGTCGCCTCACAACCTCACGGGCCAGGGCAGCGCAGGGGTGCGGGGCTCTGGCCTCCAGAGAGCAGAATGCGCAGGAATAACCAACGCCAAACGGGCCCTCATAGGAGAGGAGGTCGACGGAGCCGTTCCGTTCGGAGCAGAACGCCAGCAGGGCAAGGACCGAGCGCAGCCCGCACTCGCCCGCCTCGTGCAGGAAGTCGGGGGAGAGGACCAGAAGCCCGTCCGTCCGCCCTGTCGAGAGGGCCTCGACGATCTGCTCGTCAAACTCGCGCCCCTTCGGGCTGTAACCGGCAGGCGCGCCCGGGATCAGGCGATGCGACAGATCGCCGCTCGCCAGAAGCCCCCACCTCCGGCCATCCTCAAAGGATGCCAGGGCTGCCCCCAGGCCCGAAGAGCCCTTGGGAGTCAGACCGATGGGCGAGGCAAGGATGACGGGTGGCAGGACGCCCCAGGTGCGGCGGAGAAAGTACAGAGGGACCATCGTCCCATGGTCCGGGGTCAGGTCCTCCTGAGCGCCCGTCCTCACAGGCACCCCGGCCTCCGCCAGATGCCGCCCCAGAGCTGTTCGGGCCGGCTCGGAAGTCGGGAGATCAAAGGAGACACCCGAAGCCCCGAACGGCGCAAACGAGCCGTGAACGGCTGGGGCGCTGTTCAAAAAGAGAGCATTCTGCACGTAGGGCTGATGAGGGGAGAGCACCAGGAGCACGTCCGGCACGCTGTCCTTGAGCCTCTTCGTCAGCTCCGCCATCCCGTCCAGAGTTTTTTGCGCCTCCCCTTCTCGGCCCCGCCCCACCTCCGGGACAAGGACCGGGGGATGCGGCGTCAACGCCGCCCATATCCAAGACATCCTGAGCCCTCCTCTTTTTCCATATTTCAGGCGAGCACCGTTTCCGCCATGCCCGCTCCCCTATTGTATCCGAATTTATCCTCGGATTTACACTAAACGCAACACCTAAAAGACCTTTTAACCGCGAAATACGCGAAAGCTTGTGTGTCTGTTTTTTCTTTTTCGCGTTTTTTCGCATCATTTATGTGCTTAGCAGTCCCTTTTTTTGTGTTTATTCGTGTCCATTCGTGGTT
>JAAYOR010000136.1 GCA_012520235.1 Fretibacterium sp. | reverse complement strand
TGGAGCACACCATCAACAACCTTACGGTTGCGAGCGAGAACCTGACCGCGGCCGAGAGCCGAATCCGCGACACGGACATGGCCAAGGAGATGATGAACTTCACCAAGCTGAACATCATGCTTCAGGCTGGCAACGCGATGCTGGCTCAGGCCAACCAGATCCCGCAGAACATCCTCACACTGCTTCGCTAACTTTTATCACCTTTTTCGGTGAATGAACAGGGGCGGGCGAAAGCCGCCCGCCCCTTACATCAGAAAGAGAAGAGAAGGGGAGGTGAGGGCTTTGGATGCGGGAGTTTTGTTGAACCCGTTGCAGGTAGGCGGCAGTCGCTATGAATCGCCTGTGTTTTCAGGCTCTCCCCAGGCGGAGGTGGGCGGGGCTGTGAAGGTTCCCTCTGCGTTAGTCTTAAAGGGCTTTCGTACCGAGGCTGAGGCGTCTTTTTCCGACTTGGACAGGGAGAAACTCCGCAAGGTCCTGGATAAGACTGTGGACCTTGTCAGGAGTTTAGGCGCCGATCGTCACCTGAAGTACGAGGTCATTGAGTCGGCGGGTTTGGTTCAGATCCAGGTCATCGACTCTCGCGACGGGACCGTGATCCGCAAGATCCCCGCGGACGAGATCGTGAAGCTTCTGGAGAACATCCACGAGACCCTGACGGACCGCCTGGACGTAAGGGCTTGAACAGGTAAGAGAACAAGTGAAACAGAGAAGCAAAAAAGCCGGGGGCACAAACCTCCGGCTTTTTCTTATTGACTTCCGTGGTTAAAAAAACGAATAACCACAGAAAACACGGAAAAAGAAGAAAAAAAGGGACCGCGAAATACGCGAAAGTCGCGAAAGTTTGCAGGCCCTGTTTTTCTTTTTTCGTGTTTTTTTCGTGGTTCGCGGTTTATAAAATTAGTTTTTAACCCAGTGCCGCGTGGATGACGTCTCCGACGCGGAAGGAGCGGGGCCCGTCTTCGGTCCGGACCAGGAGCTCGCCCTCCTCCCCGACGCCCAGACAGAGCCCGGCGACCTCTTCCCCGCCGGACGTGACTCGGACGATGCGGCCGATGGAGGCGCATTTTTTGCGGTAGTCCTCCAGCAGAAGCGCCTTACGCCCGTCTTCCAGCTGCTCCAGACGCCCTTCAAAGTGCAGGACGGTCGCGGTCCAGAGCGCGCCCACCGTCTCGGAAGGGGGGAGCGACTCGAAGAGCGCGCCGGCACGGCGCCCCACCTCGGGAGGGAGCAAGCCGGAGGGGGTGACCAGGTTCATCCCCAGCCCCGTGACGCAGAAGATGCCGTCCCGAAAGACGGCCTCCGAGAGGATGCCGCAGACCTTAAGGTCATCCTTCAGGACGTCGTTCGGCCACTTGAGCTCCACCGACAGGCCCGCTGTCGTTGTGATGGCGGCCTCAACCGCCAGAGCTGCGGCCAGGCTCAGGAGCGGCAGGTCGGAGGACGTGAGGCGCGGGCGGTAGAGCAGGGAGAAGTAGAGCCCGCCCTCAGGGCTCTCCCAGCGCCGGCCCCGACGGCCCCGGCCCTCGGTCTGGCACGCTGCCGCCACGATGGCGCGCGGCGTCCCAGCCAACCCCAACTCTTTGGCGCGGGCCTGAGTGGAGGGGAGGGATTCGTGGAGCTCCACAACCCATTCCCCTGAGGCAGGGAGCGCCCCGCGCTGCGCCGTCAGGGCCTTTGGGGAAAGAGAGCGTTTGAGATAAAGAGCCATCGGCTCGGACATTAGAGATCGCCTCCTTCGACCCCAGTATACCCTTTTTCGGACCCAGCAGCCGCTTTTTGCGGGGCTGGGGCTTTTTTATGGAGTAAACTTGAGTTATTATTAATGGGATACAGATTGCCGGGGATACTTTCCCCTTGGAGGTATATGATGCTCGTCCCAAATATTTCTGTATTGGAAGAACTGCGGTCCCTGAAACAGGAACTGCAGGACAGCCTTTGACCTCGAACCTATGAGAGCTGAGGCCGGGCAGCTTGAGGTCCTGACGTCCGCGCCGGATTTCTGGGAGCGCGACGACAGCCAGGCAGTCCTGAAAAAACTAGCCGGTCTCACAAAACGTCTTGAGGCATGGCAGAGCGTCTGTGAGGAGTTTGAGGAGCTTGCCGTACTGGAGGAGATCCTGAGGGACGAGGAGGACGTTGAGCTGCAGAAGGAGTTTGAGGCCCGCGCGGAGGAGCTGCGTCACTCGCTCTCGCGCAGCCAGCTGAGGGTCCTCCTCAACGGCGACTATGACGATTCCAACGCCATCCTGACGGTCCACGCGGGCTCCGGCGGCCTGGACTCTCAGGACTGGGCGGAGATGCTGTTGCGCATGTATCTGAGATGGGGGGAGCGTGAGGGCTTCAAGACCACGGTCTTGGAGGCAGTCTCCGATGAGGAAGCAGGCATCAAGAGCGCGACCGTCATGGTGGAGGGCGATAACGCCTATGGCTACCTGAGATCCGAGAAGGGTGTGCATCGTCTGGTGCGCATCTCGCCCTTCGACTCCGCCCGCCGGAGGCACACCAGCTTTGCCTCGGTCGGGGTCTCCCCGGAGATGCCGGAGGATGTGGACGTTGAGGTGAGAGCGGAGGACCTCCGGGTGGACACCTTCCGAGCCAGCGGCGCCGGAGGGCAGTACGTCAACCGGACGGACTCCGCTGTGCGGATAACCCACCTCCCCACCGGGATTGTGGTGACCTGCCAGAACGAGCGTTCGCAGCACATGAACCGCCAGGTGGCGATGCACGTCCTCAAGAGCAAGCTCTACGAGCTGGCGGAGCAGGAGCGGCAGGACCAGTTGGCCGCCGTGGTGGGGGACAAGAAGGAGAGCACTTGGGGCAGCCAGATTCGCTCCTACGTCCTGCACCCCTACACTCTGGCCAAGGACCACCGGACGGGGGTCGAGAAGGGCAACGTGCAGGCCGTGCTGGACGGCGATATCGACGATTTCATCATGGGCTACCTGCGCTCCGGTGAGAGCGCCGGAAAGACGGGAGATTTGCTTTGAAGAGCTCAGCGATACGGCGCTGTGGGGTTTTGTTCTGTCTTTTGTGGGTGCTGTGGGCTCCCGGGGCTGCGTCCGCAGGGGCGGGGGCTTTTTCTGCTCCTTTTGTCCCCGGGCAGCCGACAGTCCCCGTCTCCTCCCTCCGGCCCGGGATGAAGGGGCATCTGCTCACGGTGCTGCAGGGCTCCGAGCCTGCAAAACTGCCGCTTGAGGTCGTCTCGGTCATTCCGCTGAAAGGGGCCGTGGGGCATTCCGTCCTCGTCCGGCTCCTGGCGGAAGGGATGGGGGTGGCCCAGGGCATGAGCGGCTCCCCCGTCTACATCCAAGGCCGGCTGGCCGGGGCGGTCGGCGCGGGCTGGAACTTCAGCGACCACAATATGGCTCTGGTCACTCCCATTGAGGACATGTGCCGGGTCTTCGACTGGCCGGACCAGCCTCTGAGTCTGAAGCGGCCCCTGCTGGGCTCGTTTGACCTGGCGCCCCGGTCCGCGCCGCTTTCCCTGTCGGGCTTGGATGGCCGTGCCCTTCCGGCGCTGGAGAGGGCTCTGGGGGTCTCCGTCGTGCCCTCCCGCCTCACCGCTTCGGGCGAGCTGAGGGTGAGGGAGGGCGGAGCGGCCCTGTCGCCCGGTGACGCTCTGGCCGTGCTGCTGGCCTGGGGCGACGTCGAGCTGGCGTCCACGGGGACCGTCACAGCCACCTCAAAGGACGGCCGTTTTCTGGCGTTTGCGCATCCCTTCCTGAGCCGCGGTGCGGTCAACTTTCCCGCGGCCCGGGCTTGGGTGCATGCTACTATCGACAGCCGCGAGTTTCCCTTCAAGCTGGCGTCGCCTATGGAGCTGGTGGGGACGGTGACTCAGGACCGGGCGGCCGGCATCGGAGGGAGGCTGGGCGCTTTCGTCCCGGCCATCTCGGCGGAGCTGTCTTTTCGGGACTCCGACACGGGTCGCAGGTCGACGCGGCGTTTCCGGGTGGTCCCGGACCCGTTCCTGAGCCCAAAGCTGCTTACGGGGCTCTACCAGGGCCTGTTGGATGACGAGTGGGGCCGCAGAGGGCAGGGTTCGTTCATTGTGACACTACGGGTGGACGGCCGCGGACTTGAGAACGGCTGGGCCCGGACGAACGTCTTTTTTTCGGAGACGGACGCGTCCGTCGCGGCCCTGCAGGAGGCTGCTCAAACAATGGAGATGCTCCTCCTGCAGCCGTTCCGCGACGTCGCGCCCGCGGGCTTCCGCTTGGACGTGACGGCCACGGAGGAGCCGCGCGTGCTCTACATCGAGGACATCTCGGTTCCAGATACCGTCAGGCCGGGGGACGAACTGGACGTGGAGGTCACCCTGAGACCCTGGCGCAGGAGGCCGGTGAAGAAGAGCTTCCGCCTCACCATGCCGGACGACGCCACGGGGGCCTGCGAGCTCCTCGTGCGGGGCGGGAGCGTCACCCCTTTGCCCCAGCTGGCCCTGGAGGGGGGCTGGAAGTCGGTGCAGGACTTCAAGACGTTCCTGAGGGAGCTATCCGCCTCCGACGCCAATAACGAGCTGATCCTTGAGCTGCTCTGCGACCCCGATGCCCTGAAGTCCCCTAAGAGCGACGACAAAAGGCAGATGGCCGGGCTCCTGCAGGAGGAGCGGGAGTTTTTGAGCGAGACCAAGTCGCGCCGCATCAAGGCGGGCACGCTGCAGGTCTCCAGGACGGAGTACTTTGTGGACGGTTTCATGAAACGTCTGATAACGATTAAAAATGAGGACTGAGCCGGACGCCGGACTTTTTATCACCCTGGAGGGCGTCGACGGCTCCGGAAAGAGCACTCAGGCCCGGCGCCTCTGTGCGGCCCTTGAGGCGTGTGTTGGGGAGGGCCGGGTGGTCCGTACCTTTGAGCCCGGAGGCTGGGAGGGGGGCGCCCCCCTGCGGCGCCTCCTGCTTGACGGCACGGCTCAGGACCCGCGCACCGAGCTGCTCCTCTTTCTGGCGGACCGCAGCGGGCACCTGAGGGCGGTCATAGAGCCGGCGCTTGCCGCGTCTAAGCTCGTGCTGTGCGAGCGCTATTCGGACTCGACCCTGGCCTATCAGTGCTGGGGCCGCGGGCTTGAGATGGATTTTGTTCTGGGGCTCCTGGAGCTCTGCGGCTTCGTCCGGCCGGACCTGACGATCCTCCTGGACATTGACCCGGACGAGGCGGCACGACGCCTGGCAGAAAGGGGTCGGGCGGACTCCATTGAGGCCGGTGGGATGGATTTCATGAGGCGCGTCGCCGAGGGCTACCGCGAGCTGGCGCGCCGTGACCCTGATAGAATCATCACGGTGGACGCGTCCGGGACCGAGGATGAGGTGGCGGCCTTCGTGGAGGCGGCGGTCTGCCGCGGGCGGTCTGCCGCGGCAGGATGGGGGACAGGGTGCAAAACGTGAAAAACGCGAAAAAACCCTGCCGGGAGGGATTTGATTGATGAAAGTCAAGGGAGGGTCCGGGTCCGGGAAACGCGTGGAATACGGAGGCGGCGGAGGAGGGAGATCTCACTCCGCGGGGGCTGTGGCGCCCGCCGCGACCTTTGGTCGCGCCATGGAGGAGACGGAGGTCCGACTGCTCCTGGAGCGCCTGGACGCCGTCGCGTCGCGTCTCACAATCTTCCCTGCCGAGAGGCTGCTCGTGGAGTATCGTGCCGTACTGATGCAGCTTTTAAGGCGGGCCATGGAAGGGTTCTCTCTGAGGCGCGACCTGCGCTGGCGGAAGACCACCCGCATGAGCTTCCTCACTATCGAAAGGGCCGAGGACGCTCTGCAGGAGCTGGAGGAGGTCTTTAAGCGCGAGGGAGACCGAAGCAGGGCCATCGCGCTGATGGAGGAGATAAAAGGGTGTCTGATCTCCCTTCTGTTCTGAGCCCGGACGCTGCCTGCCGGGATTTCACGTCACGCCCGGCCTGGCTGAGGCTCAGAAAGGAGTTTGAGGCGGGGGATGTGGGCCACTGCCGCGCGGTCTCCGCCCCTGCGGAGTGGCACCCCGCGCTGCTGACCGCTCTGGCGCGCCTTTACCTGTGCTCGGCCGGGACGGGGCAGGACGCCTGCCCTGGCTGTTCCGCCTGGAGCTCCGGGACGCATCCCGACCTTCTCGTTGCCGGACAACCGGACAGGCCGCCGAACATTGATGAGTGCCGGACTCTGGTCCGTGAGCTTGCGCTGAGGCCGGTGTCCGCGCCACGACGTCTGGGGGTCGTGCCGTCTGCAGACCGCCTTTTGCTCCCGGCCGCTAACAGCCTGTTGAAGGTTGCCGAAGAGCCTCCCTCTCACGCTTGTGTCCTTTTCCTGCTGGAGGGAGGCGGGCTTCTGCCCACTTTGAGGAGCCGGGCACGGTTCACGGTGCTGGCAGCGCCCGACTTCACCGAGGGGACGCCCGTCCCGGAGGGGGACGCGGCCTGGCTGGACTGGCTCCGGGGGCAGAAGGGGCCGGAGGTCCCGGCCCTGCTCGCCCAGTGGGCCACCCATGCCCTGCGCGGCCGCGACCTGGGGCTGGCGGCCAGGGCGGATCGGCTGCGGCTGATGGCCGAGCAGGGGAAGCTTTCGGAGCCCATGCTCTGTGACCTTTTGATATTGGCAATCAAGGAGGAACTTCCTTTTGAACATATATTTGATGACCTTTGGTAAGCTGCGTTACCTGGGGCTGGCGGAGGTCCCCTCCCCTCTGCCCCGGGAGAAATGCTGGGCTCTCATCCGAACCCTCAGGGGTCTGGAGATGGGGCTTCTGGGCGGCGTCCTCTCCCAGGAGCAGCAGGCCAGGTATCGGACGGCCTCTCTGGAGGAGTCGCGTGAGGACTCGTCGCGCGGGCCGGAGCCGATGCTCCAGGAGGTGGAGTTCCTGGAGACTGCGGACGAGGGGCAGGTGGAGAGCTATTACGAGCTCCGCGCGGAGGAGGAGGTGGCGCTGCTGCGCGCGCGCGCGATCCTGGCTGAGCATCAGCTCCAGATGAAGCTGGTGGAGGTGGAGTATATGCTGGACCGCAAAAAGCTCTTTTTCTACTTCACCTCGGAGCAGCGCGTTGATTTCAGGGCCTACGTCCGTGACCTGGCGCGGGAGTTCCGGACCCGCATTGAGATGCGCCAGATAGGCGTGCGCGACGAGGCGCGGGCCGTCCGGGGCATTGCCCCCTGTGGGCGCCCCTGCTGTTGTAGCTCCTGGCTGCACCGTTTCACCCCCATCTGCATCCGCATGGTCAAGGAGCAGAACCTGGCCCTGAACCCGGCAAAGATATCGGGAATATGCGGGCGCCTGATGTGCTGCATGGCCTACGAGCACCCCATCTACCAGGAGCTGTGGCGCTCTTTGCCGAACCCCGGCGCCAAGATCAAGACAGAACAAGGGAACTACGTGCTGGAGGGGGTGGACCTGAATACGAAGTGCGTGAAGATCCGCTTTCCGGGCGGGCGTGAGATTCCGGTCTCCATCGAGGAGTTCCCTGACTTCAAGGAGGCAGTCCTGAGCGGCGAGCCTTGGGAGACGGAGGACGCGCTGCCACTGTCCGCTCACCCGCGCGGGAGGGCTGCTGCTTTGAAGACCCGGGTTTCCGAAACGAAGGAGACGAAAGAGACTAAGGAGACGGAGGCTCGGCCCCGACGCGCGGCCGGGCGTCGATTCAAGCCTGAGAAGGTCTCGCTGGACGAGCATCTGGCAGGCAGGCCCGACCTGGTCCCGATCCAGGAAAAACCCTCGGGAGAACCCTCTCCCGAGGGTTTTGACGGGGCCCTTCCGAAGAAGAAAAAGAGCCGCAGGCGCAAGAGCCGCGCGAAGCGCGCGGAGACCACAACTACAGCTACGGCGGAGCCCGGGCCCGCGTCGAAGGAGAGCGTCCAGAAAAAAAGCAGGACCCAGGAGAGGCGCTCCCGGTCCGGACGCTCCCAGCGTCCGGACCGGCCTGAGGCGCCCGAGCAGCCTGAGAAGGGCGGAGGCGCATCCGGGGAGAGGTTGCAGCGGGCCCGACGCCGTCCGGACCGGGCCCGGCAGGAGGGAGCGCAGGGGGAGTCCGGGGTCCGAAGCGGGCGTGAGCGGCCTCGCCGTCCGGAGAACGTGCGGAACGCGCGCGCGGGCTCTGAGGACGGGGGCGGCCGGCCTCGTGAGGGCCGAACAGGGGAGGGGCGTTGAGCATGGCGTTTTTCGCGCGGCTGAAAGAGGGTTTGAAGGGCGTCAGAGACCGCTGGAGCAGCGGCGTGGCGTCGCTTTTTGGGAAGAAGGCGTTTGATGCGTCGTTCTGGGAGGAGCTGGAGGATCGGCTTATAGCGGGGGACGTCGGCCTGGACCTCGCTGAAGAGCTGGTCTCCTCGCTCAAGGCCGAGGCGGAGAGCCGCAGGCTCTCCGGGCCCGGGGAGCTGAAGGACGTCTTTGTGGAGCGGATATCGGGCGAGCTGCTGAGCGTCCCGGATATGGGGCGCCCTTTCCCGCTGGAGGAGCGGCCCCTGGTCCTCCTGATGATCGGGGTGAACGGGAGCGGCAAAACCACCTCGGCGGGCAAGCTGGCCGCGCAGTTCCTGAAGCAGGGTAAAAAGGTCGTCCTGGCTGCGGCCGACACCTTCAGAGCGGCAGCCGTCGAACAGCTCCAGATATGGGGCGAGAGGATCGGGGTTCGGGTGGTGGCCCAGAAGCAGGGCAGCGACCCGGCCGCCGTCGCCTTTGACGCCTGGCAGGCGACCCGCGCCTCGGGCGCGGACGTCCTGATAGTGGACACAGCCGGACGGCTCCATGCCAAACATAACCTGATGGAGGAGTTGCGCAAAATACATAGGGTGCTGGAGCGGGAGGCGGGCCCCGGCCGGTTGCAGAACGTCCTGGTCCTGGACGCAGTGACGGGCCAGAACGCTGTGGCGCAAGCCTTGACGTTTAACGAGGCCCTGCCGCTCTCCGCCGTCATCCTCACTAAGTACGACAACACGGCCAAGGGCGGGGTGGTGCTTGCCATCGCGCGGGAGCTCAAGGTCCCCATCCGTTACATTGGGTTGGGGGAGGGTGTGGACGACCTCAGCCCCTTTGACCCAGTGGAGTTTGCGGCGGCCCTGATGGGAACCGCCCCGGAGGAGGGGTTGGAATGACTGTGCGCCGGAGGGACAGGGACGAGGCGGCATCTGAGGCGTCCCGGAGCTGGGATTGGGAGAATGCTCTGGGGGACCTGACTGCCGAGTCCCCGCTGTTGGTGGTCCTGCGTTCGCTCTACCGTCTGAGGCTTGAGTGCGGTGTCCTGCTGAGGGAGGAGTTCAGCGGGCCTGACACCGACCCTCTCGTCTTCTCCAAGGAGCACTTGGTCTCCCTGATAGAGCGCACACCGCCTGAGACCCCGGCCACTGAGCTCCCGGATCTGGCGGAGCGCGGTTTTTTCCGGCCGCTTGAGGTGGAGGAGGGCGACGCGACGGAGGCCTTGGTGCTGAGGAAGCGGGAGGCGTATGTTGAGCCCTTGTGGGAGGCCCTGCAGCTTCGGGAGCCGGATTTTCCGGACTGGTGGGACGCCCCTCTGCCCTTTGCGCTCCGGGACCGGGGGCGCGTGTGCGTCAACCGGACGGCGCTCGCGATGTTCGGCCCTGACTTGGAGCGTCTGCCGGCCCTGGACCTGCCGGAGAGGGATGAGTTCCTTGTGGAGCTGGAGGGGCGCGAGGCCCCGTGTTTCCTGACCTTCCGGCGCCTTGAGCCGGATGTGTTCATCCTGGAGGATACCACGGACGACCTGCTTGACGCTCAGGAGCTCTCCTGGTGGGCCTCGGTGGGTCGCGCCTGGGCAAAGCTCCTTGAGGAGGAGGGGCGGGCCTGGCATCGGTCCGGCGCGCCAATAGAGGTCGAGGCCGAGAAAACCCGGGCCTATCCCTGCGAGTGGGAGGGCCGCTCCATGGGCTACTTCTGCGTCGAAGAGCCACCGGTACCGACCGAACAGGAGCCGCAGGAGCCTGTTGGGAGTCGTGAGGAGCAGGAACAGGATCAGGATCAGGAAGAAAACCTGGAGCAAAATGACGACGAGCAAGGACAAGGTCAGGATTTAAGCCTGGACCAGGACCAAAACCAAAACAAAAATTCAAACCGGCAGCAGGACCCGATCTCCCGACAGGCGCGCAAGGCACGGCGCAAGGCCTTGCTCCGGAAGCTGAAGCAGGAGAACGACGTCCTGAAGAGCATTGGGCCTCGGACGATGGGACTCCTGGCTGCGGGACAGACCTTTGACTCCGCCCGGCTCCCCGCGTCCGGCGACGAGCCGGGCAGGAGCGCTGGGGCGGCCCGTTCGTCCCCCCGCAGGTCGGAGAAAGACGGAAGGTGAACGAAGCCGGCCCGCTGGTGAAACGGATAGCGGGGGTGCTTTACCCCGATGAGGCCTGGTTTGCCTGGGTCTCTGCCGAGCTGGAGGAGCGCTGGGGCGAGCTTCAGCTGGTAAGCGCCGCCCTCCCCTTCGACCTCACGGACTACTACCGGGATATTG
>JAAYOR010000135.1 GCA_012520235.1 Fretibacterium sp. | reverse complement strand
TGCTATTTTTGGCTCTATGACGCGCTTGTTCAAGGAGACACCTCAGAACACATCATGGCAGCCCTGCTGATTGCCGGTGTCGGTGCGGTTTTTGCGGTTTTTCTGTTCCTTTTGGGCTTCTCGAAAGGCCGGAGCAGAGCCAGCCTTTCCACAGTTCACGGTTCGGCACGATGGGCAGACAAAAAAGACCTCATCGAGGCGGGTTTGCTGCCGCGTCCGGGAACTGTCCCAACAGAGGTGAGTGTTTACACTGGAGGCTGGTACGACAGCAAGAATAACCGCCTCTTGTACTTGATTCATGGGGGTCCGGAGCATATTTTGGCTTTTGCGCCGACGCGCTCAGGAAAAGGCGTGGGTTTGGTCATTCCCTCGTTGCTCCGTTGGGCGGACTCCGTATTGGTCTATGACATCAAGGGGGAAAATTATCAACTCACGTCCGGATGGCGCAAGGAAGAGCTCGGGAGCATCGTCATTAAGCTCGACCCTACTGATCCTGAAGCTTTTGAGAAGGGGACATCAGGGACCTTCAACCCCCTGGAGGAGCTGGTTTTGGACTACGGGCACAGAGAGACACCGGAGCCTGGAACCTGGCCACAGATGGAACAGCTCAATTCCGGAGAGACCGCAAGCATTCAAAACCTCGTCACAATGATCGTAGATCCAGATGGCAAGGGGCTGGAAGACCATTGGGCGAAAACGGCCCACAGCTTGATTGTGGGCTGCATCACTCACCTTTTGTACGTTGGCAAACGCAATGGGCGAACACCCTGCCTGGCCGACGTTGTGGCGGAGTTCACGAAGCCGGGCGTTTCTTGGCGCGTCAACATTGAACAATGGCAGCAGTTCCCTCACCTTGGGGAATCAGAGTTTGGCCCGATGGTGCATCCTGTCGTCAACAATGCGGCGCAGGAAATGTTGAACCGGGACGATAGAGAGGCATCGAGTGTCCTCTCGACAACGGTCTCGTACTTGACCCTTTACCGCGATCCGGTTATAGCAAAAAACACCTCTCGCTCCTCATTTCACATCAAGGACCTGATGAACCATGAACAGCCGGTTAGCCTGTATCTTGTAGTCAAGCCGGTAGATAAGGACCGGATTCGGCCCTTCGTCCGATTATTCATCACGCAGGTCATCCGCCGCCTGGCTGACACAATGGAGTTCAAGGATGGTCAGCAGGTCAAGACCTACAAACACAGATTGCTCTTGATGTTGGATGAGTTCCCCTCTTTAGGACGTTTGCAGATATTTGAAGAGGCTTTGGCGTTTATCGCCGGATACGGGCTCAAAGCCTACCTTATCATCCAAGATATCGCACAGCTTCACAAAATCTATGGCAAAGATGAAGCCATAACCGGCAACTGCCACGTCAAAGTCGCTTATGCCACCTCGAATCCGGACACGGCCCGATATCTCTCCGAATCCTCCGGGACCACTACGGTCATTAAGGAAGCGGAAAGCCTGTCGCGGGATCAGAGCGGTATCTTCGGGAAAAGGAATGTCAGCATCAGTCTTCAGGAAGTTCAAAGGCCGCTATTGACCGTGGACGAGTGCATGAGGCTGAAAGGCCCCGAGAAGGACGCGACTGGAAAAATCTTAACCCCAGGGGATATGTTGATCTTCATCGCCGGTTACGCTGCTGTTTATGGGCGTCAGATGCTTTATTTTCTCGATCCGGAGTTTAATCGCCGGGTGAAGATAAACGCTCCGTTGGTTTCAGACAGGACCATCGAAACGCGGGAAGGAATCCAGGACGCCTTGAATGCTCTCCTGGAAAAATGGGAGGGAAGCGGGGACCCGGATGAACCTGCCATTTGGGAGCTTGAGGAACTGGCTGCGTTGGGAGCGATAGACATTAGCAAGATAGAAATCGTGAGGGACCCTGTATGACACAAAAAAAAGTCATGTCTCTGATGCTGATGATTTCAGGATTTTGCTTGACTGGCTTTATTGTCTATGGGTTGGGCTATAGGCTGAATTTCACACACTCGGTTCCGGTTGGCTTATGGAAGCTGAACGCTGGAGCAATTCTCAGAGAAGAGTATGTGCAGGTGGAGGTAAGTGAACAGGCCTGGTATCTTCTTGGCGTTGAGCGAGAGTATTATCGCCCGGGGGCGCGTCTTCTCAAGAAGGTTGTTGCTCTGGAGGGAGATCTCGTCAATTATGACAATCTGGAACAGATTGTAACCGTGAATGGGAAGGAAATTCCTCTCTCGGAGGTTGCTTCACAAGACGGCATGGGACGCTCCATGCCCTTGATGACCTTCCCTGTTCGCCTGAAGTCAGGGGAAGCCTGGCTGGCGTCGGAGAACAAACGAGGCTATGACTCCCGTTATTTTGGGCCGGTATCCCTGGATCTGCTTCAGCCTGCAAAGTTACTCTTGAGAATGTGATAAAATCCAGTGCGAAACGGCCTTGGAGATAAAAATTAGGAGGGGAGCAAATATGGGATTCAAACCTGCATACAAGTCAACAATGTCGGATGAACGGAGAAAAGAGCTGGCGCGAGAGATGTCGATCGCTATGAAGTCAGGAAATATGGACTTGGCAAGAGAGATTGCGATGAAAGCGCCCATGCCATTACCTTTGGCCAATGTATTAAAACAGGATTGGGGTATAAAGCGTCTGCGAGAAGCAGGCTTTAATCTTGACGATGCGGTGGCAGCTTATGGCAAAGAATGGCTTCAGGACTGATTTTTTGCAAGAAAGGGAGTCTGCTTTTGCAAGAGACATCAGCGTTTTTTGGATGGCAGCATCCAATGAGGAGCGAGAAGAATTTAATAACGCCCTTAAGGTGTTGACGGAGCAGCTCAGAGAAAGCTCTTCGATTCAAGACGCCTTTTACTCCATCAACCTTGAGCGTCAGTGCATTGCCGTGGAGCAAATCCTGAGGCCGGATAAACTGGGTGAGCTCAATCAGCAGCTCTTGAAGAGCAGCGCAGCGGAGCAGGGGCTGCGTTTTGTCGTTGACGCGGGGGCGTACAAGGCACAGATCGAAAAGGTCTTCATCAATGGGATAACGGAACTTCCCAGCGGCGAACCCTATGAGACCTTTGTGTCAGCACAAAAGCGTCATCTGGAGGCGTCAAAGAAGAACTTCAGGACTCCAGAGGAAGTGGACTTCTTCAACGCGAGAATGTCCAACTTGAGCGCAGGGGTAAGGAACTTCAAAGAGCTCCAGGAAGGGGCGGTTTTCCCGGACCGAGCTGCCGCAAAAGCGGAAGCTCGAAAGCTGGTCGGAGAGGATGGCCAGGTCTATCGCCCCAATCCAAAAGGAGAGTACAGCTACAAAGGCGAGATTCTGGCCGTCACTGAGACGCACGCCATTCAGCGCACCTCCAAAAACGCCGTGTACATCCATGAACTCAAAGATTTTCCGGATGGGAAAGCGCCCTCCGCTGGCGACACACTGACCATCCGTTACTCGCAAGCCCGGATTGAAACCATCGAACCCGCAAAATCCCAATCGCCAACGGAAAAGCAAAAAGACCTCGGAAGGTAAAACGCCTTGCCGCAGGATAATCCGTTCAGAAACTACTTGAAGCGTTTGCATTGGGAAGACCTCGCGCTGATTTGTGTTGCCTTTCTGATCGGTCTCCTTTCCCCTATCCTGCCCGAGCAGTATGCGGCCCTTTGGGGGCTTGTCCCCCTGCTTTCTGTTGAGGCTCGATGCCGTTCAACCTCTTTTCTTGTGTCATTTTTCTTTTATCTGGCCTTATCTCGCGGGATCGTCCCAGGCGCCTACGTCTTTTTCAGAGACGGAAGCCTGATCCGAGCCTTGGTACTTTGGGTATTGAGCGCCGCGGCCCTTGCTCTGCCTTATGCGATCTTCTACCCGGCTCAGTTGAGCTCCAGATTGTCCCGTGCTCTGCGCCTCGTCCTCGCCGTCCTGGCTTCTGCTGTCCCTCCGCTGGGTCTGATCGGCTGGGGAAGCCCCCTCGTCGCCGCCGGGCTGTTTTTCCCCGTATCGGGCTGGTCTGGACTAGGGCTCCTGCTCATCCTGTACGACTTTGCGGCGACGTGGCGACGCTTTCGTCTTGCCCTGTTTTTCGTTGCCATCGCCATCACGACCTTCCTGCCAATCGTGGAGGCTGATCCTCCCGCAAACTGGCTTGGGGTCAATACGGAATTTGGAAGGCTTGCGAGTGGCAGCGCTGATTTTGACGAGCAATATCAACGTGAACGCCAGATCTTTGCGGAGCTGCTGCGGAAAAGGAGAAGCGGGGAACTTTTGAGTGCGGATATTGTTTTGCTTCCTGAGACGTTAATCGGGCGTATGTACCCGACAACGCGAAAACGTTGGGGAGATTTCCTGTACCGTCTGGACGGCAACACGGTATTCATCCTTGGCGCAGAGATCCCAAAAGGCCGAAAGTACGATAACGTCATGGTCGCTTTCAATGACCCTAAAGGACAGACGACGGCAATCCAACGCTGGCCAGTCCCCTTTTCGATGTATCGTCCCTTCAGCGCTCAAGGCGCAAATGCTGATATATGGAGTCTTGGGAAAAATTCCATGATGAAGCTGAAAGGCGTAAGGATTGGATTTTTAGTTTGCTATGAGCAGTTTTTGACCTGGCCGTTCTTAACTTTGATGACCCTTAAGCCGGGAATACTTGCTGCCACTGCAAATTTTTGGTGGTGCAGGGATACCACATTGCCCGCTGTGCGTAATAG
>JAAYOR010000134.1 GCA_012520235.1 Fretibacterium sp. | reverse complement strand
TGAGGAGGAGGGTGTCGCCTCTAGCATTATAGGACATTTTCTGCCCCAACGGGGGGACTGCAGGACGGATATGACGGACATGACGGAGGAGCTTTGGAACCTCCTGGCACGCCCCTGCGTTGAGGTGTCCTGAGAGCAGAGCCGCTGGAAGGGCCTCCGTACTTGAGGTCATCGGCGGCGTTTATGGTGTCTGGGAGGGCGCTGACTGGCTCGGCGATTCCCTGAGGCTCGTCCGCGGCCATCCTGTTCCGATTGAGGCGGAGAGCAAAGTTCCATATTTATATCCATGGAGTCTGGAGGCCTTTTGATGGGTAGCAGTAGCGAGAAAGTACGTTCTGATTTTTTTGACGCGTCATGGCAGAGGACGGCTCATTGCGGAGCATTTGGTCCTGAGGACGTTGGAAAGGCCGTCAGAGCGAATGGATGGGTACGCCGCCGCCGGGATTTGGGGGGGCTCATCTTTTTGGAGCTTTGGGATCACACGGGGTCTGTCCAGATCCTTTTTGACCCTGCTGCCGGGAAGGTGCATGAACGAGCTAGTGACCTGCGCAGCGAGTTTTGCATTGCCGTCCGGGGAAAACTTCGCAGACGTCCCGAGGGCACGGAAAACCCGTCCCTTAAAACGGGGATGGTGGAGATCGTTGCGGAGGATTTTCTGCTGCTCGCCCCCTCCGAGCCCATCCCTTTCGAGGTAGGGGAGGGGACGGACAAGGTCGATGAGAACCTGCGCCTGACCCATCGCTATCTGGACCTGCGCCGCGACAGGATGCAGTACAACATGAGAGTCCGGCACAAGTTAAATTCCTTCACTCGAAGCTATCTGGAGGACAGGGGATTCATTGAGATAGAGACCCCGGTTCTCACCAAGGCGACCCCTGAGGGTGCTCGGGATTACCTGGTCCCCAGCCGCGTGAACCCTGAGGCGTTTTTTGCCCTGCCTCAGTCGCCTCAACTTTTCAAACAAATATTGATGGTCAGCGGCTTTGATCGTTATTTTCAGATAGCACGATGTTTCAGGGACGAGGATCTCCGCGCAGACCGCCAGCCGGAGTTCACCCAGGTCGACATTGAGATGAGCTACGTCACGGAAGAGGACGTTCAGAGACTCACCGAAGGATACATGCAGGGGCTCTTTAAGACCATACTCAATGTAGATATTCAGACTCCCTTCCGTCGCATGACCTATTGGGACGCCATGGACCTCTATGGAAGCGACAAGCCGGATCTTAGGGTCCCCCTCCTCCTCTGTGACCT
Source organism: Fretibacterium sp. (assembly GCA_012520235.1). Lineage (GTDB taxonomy): Bacteria > Synergistota > Synergistia > Synergistales > Aminobacteriaceae > JAAYOR01. Next base: position 1,910 of record JAAYOR010000134.1, on the reverse strand, counting down.
GGCCCCTGTCTTCTCGAACGCTTCCTTCAAGCCCTTTCGTGACATCCTGGGCAGGGGAGGTGTCGTTCGGGGGTTGAAGCTGCCGGGCTGCGCCTTACTCTCCCGCAAGGAGCTCGCCGACCAGGAGGAAAAAGCAAAGAAGCTGGGGGCCTCAGGGCTGGCCTTTTTCCAGTCCAGACAGGGCACGCTTAAAGGCCCGCTGGTGAAGTTCCTCACGCCATCGGAGCTGGAGCGCCTCAAGGAAGTCGCAGCCCTCCAAGAGGGGGATCTCCTCTTCATTCTGGCGGATGCCTCGCGCGTGAAGGCCAGCTCCATCCTGGGGACTCTGCGGCTGGAGCTGGGCAAGGCGAAAGGGCTTATCAACGAGAAGAGCTGGGAGTTCCTCTGGGTCACGCATTTCCCGCTCTTTGAATGGGATGAGGAGGAGGGGCGCTGGGAGTCCGTCCACCATCCTTTCACCTCTCCGGTCCTCGAACAGCTGGAGCTTATGGAAACAGAGCCTGGCCGTGTCCTGGCTCGTGCCTATGATTGCGTTCTCAACGGCAATGAAATAGGAGGAGGCTCCATCCGCATCCACGATCCGTCCGTACAAACCAAGGCCTTTGCCTGTCTGGGGATCTCGCCGGAGGAGGCCCGCAAGCGCTTTGGGTTCTTCCTGAACGCTCTCTCCTATGGAACTCCTCCTCATGGCGGCATTGCCTTGGGGGTGGATCGTCTTGCCATGCTGCTCTGCGGTGGGCATTCTCTCCGAGACGTCATCGCCTTCCCCAAGACTCAAAAAGCGCAATGTCTGCTCTCCAGAGCTCCTGACATCGTCGAGCCTGAGCGTTTGGAAGAGCTGCACATTCGCACTGTTCCCCGGGAAGAGGAGCACTCCTGATCCCTTCGGCTCCGGAATCATTTTGTTTTGAAAGGAACGAAATAAATCAATGATCTGGGAGGAGAAAAACTATGAAACTGCGTTTTTGTCACGTCAACTTCAACGTGCTGGACCTTAAGAAAAGCATGGATTTTTATGAGGAGGCGCTGGGACTCAAGGAGGAGCGGCGAATCACATCGGAGGACTTCATCATCGTCTACCTGGGCGACGGGCAAACCGATTTTCTCCTGGAGCTGACCTGGCTGAAGGAAAGGACCGAGCCCTATGACCTGGGAGAGCAGGAGTTTCACCTGGCCTTCTACGCCAAGAACTTTGAAGGGGCCCGCGCCTTCCACCGGGAGAAGGGCTGGGTCTGCTTTGAAAATGAGGAGATGGGGATTTACTTCATCCAGGACCCCGATGGCTACTGGCTTGAGGTCCTCCCTGAGAAGGAGAGCTGAGGGGCGTCGTGCCGGAACTCCTCAGGGAGGCGCTGAGCGTCTCAGCTATGAGGGAAGCCGATCGAAGGGCTGTGCAGGAGTTCGGCATCCCCGGCATCGTCCTGATGGAAAACGCTGCTCTTCAGGCTCTGGAGGAGCTTGAAGGGCAAGCCTCGGTCACTCTGCTCTGTGCAACGGGCAACAACGGAGGTGATGGACTGGCTCTGGCCCGGCATCTGCTGCTTTTGGGCAAACAGGTTGAGGTCTATGTCCTGGGGGAGACAGACAAAGGAACCCCGGACTTTCAAACCAACCTGGAGATATTGAAAAAACTTGCCCCGGGCTGCCTTTACACCCTGACCCCAGACACACTACCGACATTTGAGGGCTCTGTGGCGAGGAGTGAGGCAAACGTGGACGGCCTTTTTGGGATTGGCCTGGCGCGAGCTGTGTCAGGGATTCACGAGGAGGCCATCCACATTTTAAATCGCCTGTCGCGCTTCACCCTTTCTCTGGACGTCCCCTCCGGCATCAACGCCGACTCGGGAGAGGTGCTGGGAGCAGCGGTTCGAGCCCACCGAACGGTGACGTTCCACAGGATGAAGCTGGGA
>JAAYOR010000133.1 GCA_012520235.1 Fretibacterium sp. | reverse complement strand
TTTCTCCCCTTACACAATGGGTCTTTAGGTTTATTTATTGCAGGATGCTTTTAGCGATTATCTCGAACCAAAAGTCTGATAGGGCTAACCCAGCTGAGATATGGCTGAGGTGATGGGGCCGAAGATGGACATAGCGATGAGCCCTACAATACCGCCCACAATAACGATCATGACGGGCTCCATCAGGGAGGTCATGGCCTTGATCTGCTCGTCCAGCTCCTGATCATACCATAGAGCAACGCGCTCCAGCATCTCGTCCAGTTTACCCGTCTCCTCCCCAATACGCATCATCTGGCAAATCAGGAGCGGGAATATCTTGGCAGCCCGGGCCGCGTCACCGAGATGCTGACCGCCCTTTGCCGCAACCTGGATGTCGGCAAAACCCTTTTGAATGACGCTGTTGCCCGCAACCTCCTCCGCCATCTCCAGCCCGCGCAAGATGGGTACGCCAGCTGAGACCAGAGAGGCCAGGGTCTGAGTGGAACGAGCCATTGAGGACTTAAGGACCAACGACTTGACGATGGGCAGCTTCAGCTTCAGACGGTCCATGTAGGGCTTGGTTATCTTGCTCTTCAGGGACCAGATCAGGAGGAGCACGGTGACGAGCGTCGCCACGAGGATCGTCACCCAGTTCTTTTCGGCAAATTCGCCAAACCGGAACATCATCAGAGTCATGGTCGGCAGCTCTATCTTCATGCCCTCAAAGACCTCTTGGAACTTGGGCAGGATAAACGCCACAAACACCACCATGACACCGATGGCGAAGGTGACGACAAAGGAGGGGTAGAACATGGCGGACCGGATTTTGCTCTTCAACGCCGCCTGCTTCTCCAATAGCATAGCCACTCGCTCCAGAGCGTTGTCCAGGATACCGCCCTCCTCGCCCGCCTGGACCAGCGAGATCATCATGGTGTTGAACACAGAGTGCGCCTTCATGGCCTGGCTTAAGGGCACGCCTCTGTCGATGCTGCTTTTAATATCTTCAATAACATCACGGAAGATCAGGCTCTTCTCCTGCTCCGCGATGATGTCCAGCGCCATCGTCAGGCTGAGTCCTGCCTTGATCATCGTGGCAAGCTGCCGGAAGAAGACCATCTTGTTCTTGTAGGGGACTGTACCAATGCGCTGCAGTTTTTCAAAAAACGACAGAGTCTTACCCATTGAGGCAGCCGAAACGCTTCCGGCCCCCGAGACAGGCGTCAGGGACATCACAATCAGACCCTGCTGCTGCAAGGCATGAAGAGCCGAGCCCTGGCTCTCCGCCTCCAGCTCTCCCTCAAGGATCCGGCTGTCATCGCTGCGAGCTCGGTACTTGAACTTCATTATCATCCCCCCCTATCTAAGTTCTGTATATCAGGGCTTGGGGTTAACGCACGCCTCGGTCCGCCAGGATGCGCTGAAGTTCCTTGGGGTCATAGGCGTAGGCCATCGCCGTGTCCAAGGGCAGCACCCCCTGAGCGACGTAGTTGGCCAGGCTCTGTTCCATCGTCTGCATCCCCATGCTGCCGCCCGTCTGGATCAGGGTCTTTATTTGGGTGGTCTTGCCCTCGCGGATGCAGTTGCGCACCGCCGGATTGGCTACGAGGATCTCCGTGACACAGACACGGCTCCCGTCGGATCCTGAAGGGATGAGCTGCTGCGAACAGATGCCTACCAGAACCGTGGCCAGCTGCACACGTATTTGAGTCTGCTGATGAGCGGGAAACACATCAATGATGCGGTCAATGGACTGAGCTGCGTCCTGCGTGTGCAGAGTCCCAAATACCAAATGCCCCGTCTCCGCCGCCGTGACGGCCGCCGCTATCGTCTCCAGGTCCCGCAGCTCACCGATGAGGATCACATCCGGGTCCTGGCGTAAGGCGCGACGCAGGCCCTCTGCAAAGCTGGAGGTGTCCGTACCTATCTCCCTCTGATGCACCATGCACCGCTCCGAGCGATAGACGTACTCAATGGGGTCCTCAATCGTGATGATGTGCTCGTAGCGCGTCTTATTGATCTCGTTAATGATGGCTGCAAGGGTGGTACTCTTCCCATGGCCCGTAGGTCCTGTAACCAGGAAGAGCCCACGCCTCCTGCGGCTGATCTCCTTCAGGATCTCCGGGAGATGCAGATCGTCAATGGAGCGCACGTTGAGAGGGATAAGACGGAACGCAGCCGCCATGTTGCGCGACTCATAGTAACAGTTAGCACGGAAACGGGCCTCCAGGCCGTCCGGCGACCGATAGGAGAAACTGAAGTCCAACTCGTAGGCGGACTTCAGACTCTCCATCTGGTCCGGGGTCAGGACCAAGGAGAGCTCCCGCTCCACATCCGCGACCGAAGCGGGCCCCATCTCGTGAACGTAGTGAAGGAGCCCACCGATGCGCAGCGCAGGAGGAACCCCCACACTGAGGTGCAGGTCGCTGGCGTTTCGCCTGATAACCTCAGCCAACAGCAATCTCAGATCAACTGGCAAAAAGCTCCCTCCAAACCCCCAAACGGAGTTTTCGATGTAAACCCGTCGCCAATAGGACGGCAGCTGATATTTTCTAGAAAAATACAAAAACTCAAAAGGATGCGGGAATAAAGCATAATCTCTCTTTTAAGGCAGCAGTTTTTACCATTTCTGCTTTTTATTATACAATAGAAGAACGCGCCTTCATCCAAAAAAGCCCCAGAAGCGCGAAGGGGCATGGGCCCTGTCCTCTCCCCGACGTATCACTGAGTTGTGGAAAAGACCTCTTCAATCGAGGTATGGCCCGCCAGGGCTGCGTTGATGCCCGACTGTCGGAGCGTCTTCATCCCCCGCGCAATGGCCTCGGTGCGCAGCTGAATGTTACTGACTCCGTCCAGGATCATGCGGCGCAGGTCGTCGTCCACCACCATGATCTCATAGATGCCACGGCGCCCCCTATACCCACTGCGGCACTCGTTGCAGCCCTTGGGGCGGAAGGCATGGGTCCCCTCCGGAACATTCAGCATCTTGCACATGTGAGGGGCCATCACATATTCCTCGCGGCAGGCAGCACAGAGCCGGCGCACCAGGCGCTGGGCCACCACACCGGCCAGAGAAGCCGACACCAGAAAGGAGGCCACCCCCATGTCCACCATGCGGGTAGCTGCGCTGGGAGCGTCGTTTGTATGAAGCGTGGAGAGCACAAAGTGCCCCGTCAGAGCTGCCCTTATGGCTATCTGAGCCGTCTTCTGATCTCGGATCTCGCCAACCATCACCTTGTCCGGGTCCTGCCTCAGGATGGAGCGGAGGGCAGACTCGAAGGTTAAACCAGCCTTTTCGTTGACGTGGACCTGATTGATACCCGCCACCGTGAACTCCACAGGGTCCTCTACCGTGACGATGTTGACATCAGGTTGATTA
>JAAYOR010000132.1 GCA_012520235.1 Fretibacterium sp. | reverse complement strand
TTCCGATGAGAGGGCATCCCGTCGCCATGGCCATATCCATGACCTTGCAGATCTTATCGGCATGTTTTTCACCCAGAGAACCTCCCAGGATAGTGAAATCCTGACTGAAGATGAAGACCTTCCTTCCCTCAATGGTCCCCCATCCCGTGACAACGCCGTCGCCAAGAGGCTTGTTCTTATCAAGGTCAAAATTCGTGCAGCGATGCGTCACATATTCATCGATCTCCACGAAGGAATTGGGGTCCAGGAGCTGAGCTATCCTCTCCCTGGCCGTCCCCTTACCTCTTGCCTTTTGTCTTTCAACCGCCTTCTCCCCACCCCCGACGAGGGTGACTGCACGCTTTGCTCTAAGTTCTTCGCACAGTTCTTCTATCGTTCGGATTCCCATTTCCGAAAAACTCCTCCTTCATCGCCCTTTATTTCAGGGTTTTCCTCTTAAGCACATGACTTTTAGCATACCATAAAAACCTTTTCTTTGCGCTCCAAAAAGCCTCTCTTTTTCGCGAAAAAGGGGCCTGTCGACCTTACTCCGTCGTTTTAAATTCTGAATTTTAAATCATCAAGCCAGCGAGCGCCGTTATTCATGTTATTCATTAGAGGCTCAAGCCTCCGGGACCGACCTTGAAAGGCCCCGTTCCTCGTCAGTACCCGGCGTCAGAGAATCGCAGAGGGTGGCACAAAGCCCGGCAACAGCCATCGGCGTCTTCAGGATTGCCCAGAGCATCCCGCCCAGGGAGGACAGGACCACGTTTCGGGAGCCGACGAAGAGCTCCCGGACACCCTCCTGCTCCACCCAACCCGGCAGACCCAGAGCCATCAGGAACGAAAAGCCCACGATCAGGACGTTCCTCTGACTGCTCATGTCCGCGCGCATCAAAACCTGGATCCCCAAGGCTCCGATGGAGCCGAAAAGGGCAATATAAGCTCCTCCGATCACGGGCGTGGGCATGGTCGCGGCAAGGGCCCCAAGTTTACCCAGAAGACCCATCCCAATCAACAAAACAGCCCCTACCCTGACGACGTTACGGGAGGCGACGCCAGTCAGGTTGATCAGGCCAATGTTCTCCGTATAAGAGGTCGTCGCCACAGAGCCCAGGCAACCGGACAGAGCGCAGGCAAGCCCCTCAGCTCCAATTCCCCGACTGATCGTGCCTGAGTCTGGGTCGGGTAGCCCCGAGGCGTAGGAACAGGAATGATAGTCCCCAATAGATTCGATCATTACGGCAAAGAATCCGGCCAGCATGGCGCTGATAGCCGGCAAGCTGAATTTGGGCATCCCCCAGGGGATAAAGAGCTCCGTGCGCCATGTAGAAGCCTGAGCAACGTTCTCAAAAGAGACATAGATAGGGTGTCCCTCCCCCACCCAACCCAACTGGGTGGCCAGAACACAGATGAGATAGGCCAGGACGACAGAGGACAGGATGGCAAAGATGTTGAGCAGCTTGTTTTTCAAAACCAGGCTGAAGAGGAAGATGAGCAGAACGACGATCAGGGAAATGGGCCAGTTCTTTGAGGCATTGTCCACAGCCGTCGGCGCCAGAGAAAAACCGATGGCCATGATGGTTGGGCCAATGACGACAGGGGTGATAAACTTTCGGATGCGGCCGATGAGGCCACTGTAACCCAGGGAAGCGAGCAGAAGCCCCCCAACTATAAGGCCTCCGGCCAGGTGCTGCAGAACATACTCCGGTCCGCCGGCGCCATAGAGGCCGATGAGAGTCATGATGGGAGGGATGAAGCTGAAGCTGGACCCCTGCACGATGGGGAGACCGGTCCCCAAACGGGGATGAGTCTGCATCAAGGTTGCAATCCCCATGCTGAGATAGACACAGCCAATGAATTGAGCCATCTGAGCGGGCGTCATCTTCATGGCAGCACCGCAGATGAGAGGGACAAGCGTTGTCGCGCCAAAAAGAGTCAGGACATGCTGAGCTCCGGCAAGGAGCAGGATAGGCAGAGGGGGCGTATCGTTTGCCCCATAGACCATCTGTTTTTTTGTCATTTTTGTCATGGTGAAAGGGTCCTCCTCAATTTTTAATCCAAGCTGAACCAGAAAAAGCCGGCAAGCGTCCCCTCAATCCGTCCGTAAAGACCCTACGAGCTCAGAAAGTTTTACTCCCTCATTCTCGTCTGCATACTGCAGAAGCTCGCCAAGGATGCGCGGCCCGGCCATGGGGTCAAAGATGTTTGCAGAGCCGACCATGACAGCTGTCGCGCCCACCATCATAAATTGAAGGACATCGTCACCCGTCATGATGCCTCCCATGCCCACCGTCGGGATGTTGAGGACTGAGGCTGCCTGCCAGACCATGCGGAGCGCGACCGGCTTGACGGCCGGCCCGGAAAGGCCTCCCGTAATGTTGGCCAGGGTGGGCCTTCTTGTCTTTGTGTCCACTGCCATGCCGGTGAGGGTATTTATGAGGCTCACCGCATCCGCTCCAGCTTCCTCCGTCGCCTTTGCTACAGCCGCAATGTCGCTGACGTTGGGAGAGAGCTTGACCATCAAAGGTTTTTTGCAGACCTTTCGAACAGCCCCCGTGATCGCACTCGCGCTTTGGGGAGAAACGCCAAAATGCATGCCCCCGCACTGAACGTTGGGGCAGGATATGTTCAGCTCCAGAATGTCTATTGCCGTATCCGAGAGGCGTAAAACGGATTCGCAATAGTCCTCGACGGCAAAGCCGGCCACGTTGGCGATGATGGGAACCTTTTTTTCGAGGAGCCAAGGGAGCTCCTCCTTAATAAAACCTTCAACCCCAGGGTTTTGAAGGCCCACGCTGTTGAGCATCCCTGAGGGGGTCTCCGCAATGCGGGAAGGCGGGTTACCCAGTCTGGGCTTCAGGGTGAGCCCCTTGACAGAGACAGCCCCCCAACAGGAGATGTCGTATAGCTCGTCGTACTCCCGCCCAAAGCCAAAGGTCCCGGATGCCGCAATAAGAGGATTTTTCAACCTCACCCCGCAAAGAGAGGTTTCCAAAGCTATCCGAGCTTGGTCTTCGGCAGCCTGAGGGATCATCATTCAAAGCTCACCTCCGCCAGGTCAAAAACAGGTCCATCCTTACAGACCCTTTGGTAATCAAAGGAGGCTCTTTTTTGCACCTTGCAGCTGCAGACCAGGCAGGCCCCTATTCCGCAGCCCATGCGTTCTTCCAGAGAGGCCAGAGCGTCAATCTTATGTTCCGCGCATATCTTTTGCAGGGCACGAAGCATAGGCGTCGGACCGCAGGCCAAAAGCAAATCAGGACTGCCTTCACGCAGCGCCTCCGGCAGCAGGTCCGTGACAAAACCTCCAATCGAGACGAGTGTCTTTCCGCAGTCCTGAAACTCGCGAACCTTGAAGACGTGCTCTTTGTCTCGGAAGCCGAGAAAATTGACGACAGAAAAGCCCGCCTCCCCTAATTTCCAAACACAGAAAAGCAGAGGGGCCAGGCCAATTCCCCCTCCGACCACCCACACCTGCCGACCTTCCTTCAAGGCCTGCATCACGCGCTCCATGGGAAAGGGCGTCCCAAGGGGCAGCAGGCCCCTCAAACACGTCCTCGGCTCCAGCCCACATAGGGCATGACTCCCCTTGCCCACATCCTGGACGATGAGGGTCAGAACGCCGCTCCCAGACTCGTAGCCTGCCACACTGAGGGGGCGTCTGAGAGGGAAACTCTCAAGGGCCAGGTGGACAAAATGCCCGGGGATGAGATTCAAGCCCGGCTCCGTTTGAAAAGTCAGCTCAAAGATCTCTGAGGCCAGAGACGTGCGCGAGAGGAGGATCAGGGAGCGGTCCAAAGGGGCGCTATATGCCCTTTGTCCGTATGGCATCGTTCAGCTCTCCTTTCATCCTGAGGGCTTCATCCCGAGCAGCAGAGACAAAATCGTCCGTTCCGGCCCTCTGATGAGCGCAGATGAGGCTCCGGGAGGCCGCCACAATAGCGCCCTCCCCAGCCGCATCAAAACAGCCTGCCAGGTCGGCCGCCACAGCGCCCTGGGCTCCATAACCGGGGAGCAGGAAAAAGGTGTGGGGCAGGCGCGCCCTCAGAGCTTCCCCCTGTTTGGGATAGGTCGCTCCCACAACCGCTCCAACGGAATAGTAGCCCTCTTCTCCTTTGAGCCCTTCCCCCCACAGGGCTATTTTGTCCGCAACGTGGTCGTAAAAGGGACGGCCGTCGGAGGCAAGCAGGTCTTGAAACTCTCCTGAGGAGGGGTTGGAGGTCTTCAAGAGAGTGAAAATGCCTCGCCCAGTCTTCTTGCAGTCACTCAGAAAAGGGAGAATGCCATCTGAGCCCAGGTAAGGGTTCACCGTCAGGAAGTCGGCTGGGAAGGGAGCTCCTGAGGCAAGGTAGGCCTCTGAGTAGGCTGAGGCCGTCGCTCCGATGTCCCCTCGTTTGGCGTCTACGATCACGACATAATCCAGGCGATGTGCTTCGTGAATTGTCTTGGAGAGGCAGGCGATGCCGTCAAGACCCATGAGTTCGTAATAGGCAGCTTGGATTTTAACGCAGGGGATAAGGTCTCTCAGGCCTGAAAGCAGGGCGGAATTAAAGGCGAAAACGGCCTCGGCAGAGCGCTTTGCCTCAAGATAAGGCCTTGAGAAGCTCTTGGGCACAAACTGAAGCCGTGTGTCCAGGCCAAGGGCTGAGGGGTTGTTCAGCTCCCGGATGGCCCGGATGAGCTTGTCAATCTGCATGGCTATTTCCGTAGGCCAGAATGCCCTGAGCAAAGGTATGAGAGACAAGTCCCGTCAAAGTCTTTCCGGCAAATGGGGTGTTCTTACCTCGGCTCACGAACTCTCCAGGGTTCACTGTCCAGGAGGCCTCCGGGTCAAAGACCGTCACGTCAGCGCTCTTTCCCAGCTCCAGGCTCCCCGCGTCCAGGCCCAGAATTTTGGCAGGGGCAGCCGTGAGGAGATTAAAAAGAGCCTCGGGCCGAAGATGTCCGGGGACAACCAGGCTGGTCCAGCAAATGGAAAGGGCTGTCTCAAAGCCGGAGATTCCCGGAGCGGCCAGAGCGTACTCCACGTTCTTCTCATCCTCATGATGAGGGGCATGGTCTGTCGCGATACAATCAATGGTGCCATCCTTCAGGGCCTCAATGAGGGCTCGTCGGTCATCCTCCGTCCTCAGAGGGGGGTTGACCTTTGTGCAGGCGTCATAACCCTCCACCCAGGCATCGGTCGCATAGAGATAGTGCGGTGCTGTCTCACAGGTCACTTTCCCCCCCCGTTTTTTCGCCCAGCGGATGATTTCCGCCCCGCCAGCGGTAGAGACATGAGCGATGTGAATCTTCGTGTCCTCAAGCTCCGCAAGCATACAGTCACGCGCAATTATAGATTCCTCAGCCACTCGCGTCGTGCCCGGCATCCCCAAGGCTGTCGACCAGTGCCCTTCGTTCATCACCCCTCCGTTGACAAGGTCCTCGTCCTCGGGATGGGAGATGATCGTCATGCCGAAGCGTTTGGCGTAGCTCAATGCCAATCTCATACGATGGGCGTTCTTGACGGATTTCCCATCGTCCGAGAGGGCGACGGCTCCGGCATCCAGGAGGTCTCCCACCTCGGTGAGTTCCTCTCCCTTAAGGCCCTTGGTCACAGCCGCAATGGGGTACACTCGGATCGGACCGGCCTGGAGAGCCTTCTTGCGGATGAACTCCGTCACGACAGCGTTATCGTTCACCGGGTTCGTGTTCGCCATGCAGCAAATAGAAGTGAAGCCTCCTCTGGCTGCCGCAGCGGTCCCGGAGGCTATGTCCTCCTTGTGCTCAAAGCCCGGTTCGCGCAGATGACAGTGGATATCGACGAGGCCGGGAAGCACCCAGCATCCCGCAGCATCCAGGACCCTTGCCCCCTCTGGGGAGAGCCCGGGAGCCAGCTCGACGATTTTACCGTCTTCAATCCGAACGTCGCAGCTCTGAGTTCCCTCAGGGGTGAGAACCCGGCCATTTTTTATCAGGTGTTTCGTCATGACGCCGCCTCCATTTGATTTTTTTGTCTCGTCAGCAGGAATAAAAGAGCCATCCGCACAGCAACTCCGTTGGTCACCTGCTCATCTATGGTGGAGGCAGGACTGTTCGCGACAGCGGTCGATATCTCAACTCCTCTGTTGAGAGGGCCGGGGTGCATGATCAGAGCCCCCGGGCGGGCCAAAGTAAGCCGTTCTTCAGTGAGCCCGAAATACTTATGATATTCACGGACCGAAGGGAAAAGACCTTTTTTCTGACGCTCCAGTTGAATGCGAAGGCCCATGACGACGTCAGCGCCGCGCACTGCATCGTCAACCTTGCTCGTAGCCTCACAGCCAATGGACTCTACCTCCACAGGGAGCAGGGTCGGAGGGCCCGCGACCACCACGCTGGCTCCCATGGTTGTGAGCCCGTAGATATTGGAACGCGCAACCCGGCTGTGTGTCACGTCGCCCACGATTGCCACGCGAAGGCCCTTAAGCCCTCCAAGTCTGGAGCGCATGGTGTACATGTCCAGAAGCGCCTGGGTAGGGTGTTCGTTGGTCCCGTCTCCGGCGTTGATGACGGAAGCTCTGACGTTCCTGGCCATCAGATGAGGCGCTCCGCTCATGGGATGCCTCAGGATCATCACATCCGTTCCCATGACGTCAAGCGTCCGGGCCGTGTCAATGAGTGTCTCTCCCTTGGTGACGCTAGAGCTGGGGGCAGAGATGTTCGATGCGGTGCCGGACATATACTTGCAGGCCAGTTCAAAAGAAAGACGGGTGCGGGTGCTGTTCTCGTAAAAAACTGTCACCACCGATCGTCCTTGAAGATGGGGAGTTTTCTTGTTGTTGGAGGTGATGACCACTTTCATCAGCTCCGCCGTGTCCAGGATCTCCCCGATCTCACCCGCACTGACGTTGCGCAGCCCCAGCAGATCTTTGGACTTCAGCACGGTTCCTTGCCTCCTCTTTTATCCGAAAGGATGACTCTGTTCTCACCGTCAAAGGCATCTACCAGGACAGATATCAACTCGCTCCGTGAGGTCGGTACGTTCTTGCCCACGTAATCAGCCCGTATCGGCAGTTCCCTGTGCCCCCTGTCAATAAGGACAGCCAACTGGATGGTCCTTGGCCGTCCAACCTCCATGATGGCGTCCATTGCAGCTCTTGTGGTGCGACCGGTGAAGAGCACATCGTCTACAAGGACCAGATTTTTGCCTGTGACGTTGAAGGGGATGTCCGTACCGTTGAGCACAGGATGCTCCGCCAGGAGCGAGAGGTCGTCACGATAAAAGGTGATATCCAGCGCTCCAACCGGAGGGCGAATTCCTTCAACCCGTTCAATGTGGTCCGCCAGAAGCTTGGAGAGAGGGACACCTCTTCTTTGGATACCTATCAGAGCAAGATCCTGAGCCCCCTTGTTGTGTTCCAGTATCTCGTGGGCTATGCGATAGATGGCCCTCTGCATCGCAAGGTGATCCATAATCTGCGCTTTTTCGTTCATAAAATCACCCCTTATCTGATGCGTTCCTTCGGAAGCAGGAGAGAAAAAATGCCCTGCCGTCCAAGACGACAGGGCATTAAAGTCCCCTCACACAAGCGCCCTTAATGTTTTGAGCGCTTGTGCCGTCGCCTTTCCAGCCTCTCTGGACTGGTCTTAAAGGACGCCTGAGTTACTTGAAAGTATAGCCTTCGCACTGAATTTTGTCCAGGAGCAAAATTTTTTCTTCCTGAAAAACTCCCGCTTCCGGCTTGTCTGATGTATTATTAAGAGGGGAGCGCTGACTAATAATAATGGATGATGTACTGACTGAATCAGTGCTTCCTCAAGGGCATTTCCAAACCCTCAGCGCCATCTCTTGCCCTGATCGGGAAGGGGTAAATTAATTTTCAGCTTCTAAGCAAAGGGAGGACTGCGGATGCCGCAAAGTAACGTTTACGCCCTGCTGGGGCTGTTCTCTTTCGGAGCCGCGCTGCTGGTCGCCAGACTGGTCGTGAGGATACAAAAAGGAGAGCTGCCGGGAGGGGACCTCTGGGTGCTTTACCTCAGAATATTGCTGGGGTTTTTATTCGCTGCTGCTATTGTTTATGGCTTTCGGGCCTTTTCGGCATGAGAGCCTCCTGTATAAATTCAGAACTGCTCTGGAGAGGAATCAAAGATCAAAATGAAAAAGACTGTCATTGTTCTGCTCCTTGTTTTCTTGACGCTATCTTGCGCAACGGCAGCCGAACCCCCTCTTGCCCAGCTTGACGAATCTGAAAGGCTCTTCACCCGCGCCTACGGCCACTTTCTTCAGAGGGATTACTGGAATGCCATTGATTATCTGGACAGAGCCCTGAAGGCTAACACCTACCTGGTGGACTATTACCTCTTAAAAGGCCTGGCCATGAATCGAGGCGGAGACTACGGATCAGCGCAAAGCGCCTTGGCTTATTATCGCGAGGTCCGCCCCTTGGACCCTTCAGCCGCTCGAATTTTTGCCTGGTTCACCGAGCAACAGCGCACGCTTCAGGCTCTTTTAGGCCGCACAAGCCTGACCGCCCGATGGCAGGTCGCCTATCCCGACCTGCAAAACACTTTGGACTCAGGCTTGCTGCGCCCTTTCAGCATCAAAGGGATGGGTAAGGTCAGAGCACTGGGGGACGCCCTCACCCTCTCCGACACTCTGGGAGATCAGGTTTATTTCAGAAGTACCGCCGGTGAATCCTTCCGCAGCTTCGGCGTCTCCTCCCCGGCTGTCGTCCTGCCCCGCGGAGACGAGGTCTTTCATATTTTTTCAACGAGCGGGGATGTGTTCTCTTTCGCTGATCTTGCCCCTGCTTCTCCCGTCTCACTGGATCTGAAAGGCACCATTCAGGCAACTGTCTCTGACGCCTGCTGGGTCTGCCAGGATGAGTTCGTCGTCGCAGACCCTGTAGACCGAACCCTCAAATTTTATTTTGCGGAAGACCTCAGCGCCCCTCTGGGCACTTGGGCTCCCTCAGCGCAGCCGATGCTCTTCGAGCCCGTGGGACTGGCTCCGTATGGAGAGTGGCTGGCCATAGCGGATCGGGGGAACGAGATGGTGCATTTTCTGAGCCTGGTGAATCGCAGGGACTTTTTCTCACTCCCCGTTTCAGCGCCTCGGGACGTTGCCTGGTCCTCGCTGGGTGAACTCTTTATCGTCAGTGAAAAGGGACAAATCCTCCGCTCCGCCATCGATTTTGAGAGGAGAGAAGTTAAAGAGCTCTCCGTACTGAGCTCTGACTTTGAAAACGCATGGACCCTTTTCGCCTCTCCCAAGGGCCTCATGTTCTGTCTGGACATATCGGGCTCCAGGCTCTGCAAAGCAACTATGCTTCCCGACAATGACATCAACTTTGGGTTCCTGAGCCTGGCAAATCCCTCCGTGGCCCTGGACAAGAACAAGGAGAGCTTTCTGCTTGAGGCAACTCTCTCCACTCCCTTCATAGCCTACCTGAACAAAACCTTCCCCGTCGTCTATGCCGCATGGAACAACCGGACGATCTCCTCACTGGCCATGCGCCCCAAAGCCCCTGCAAAGTCCGACATCTTTGTCTTTCACCGCCCGACTCGGGAAGGCACCGTCCATCCCTCTCTGAAGAGCGCTTCCGTTGAGACCGGGAGGGACGTCCGAATTGTCTTCCCTCCTGTCTGGACGCTGCACAACAAGACTCTCACTCACACCATCATTGACTCAACAGTGCTTCTCACCGAAGAGGATCTGAATATCCTCACGCGATTTTGCCTTGCCAATGGTCTGGAACTTGACATCTGGGCCAGGGACCTCCCACCAATTGAGCTGCTCCGAGCCAGCGCTCTGACCGGGGGGAGGACACTGTTTTCGCTTACAAATGTGCCTGACCTCACCCCTCCCTCCAACCGGCTGCAAATTCAAGTCCCCCTGCCTGAGGAGCTTTCCTCCTCCGGATACCCGGGACGTTCCATGATGGCCGTATTTCTTGACGTCGGGTTGATGCAAACCCGAGACTGGCTTCCCTTGTGGCCTGATCTCCTGACGCCATAGGCTGCTTTGATTTATGAGAGTCTTCCGAATAACCTCTGCTCAACAAGTTCTCAGGAGCTTAACTCAAGGGGCCGCTGATTGAACCAGCGGCCCTTAAAAAAGGGAAGGGGACAAGATGCAAAACACACATGCGAAGACAGAAAAAATTCTCTCCGAGCTGGGAGTCCTTCAGCTCGGGCACTTTCGGCTGACGTCCGGAAAGCACAGCGATAAATACATGCAATGTGCCAAGCTCTTTGAGCACCCCGATAAAAGCGCAGAGCTTTGCCGCGACCTCGCTCAAAGCTTCAAGGACCAGGCGGTTGACCTGGTGATCGGTCCAGCTCTGGGCGGGATCATCATGGCTTATGAGGTGGCGCGTGCCCTAGGGGTCCGCAACATCTTCGCCGAGCGGGAAAACGGCAAGATGACGCTGCGGCGGGGTTTTGCCGTCCCGGAAGGGGCTCGTGTCCTCGCCGTAGAGGACGTGGTCACGACGGGAGGCTCAGTGAGGGAAGTGTTGGAGCTCCTCCGCATGCGCGGGGCGGAGCTCGTCGGAGTGGGAGCCGTGGTGGATCGTTCTTCCGGCAAGGCCGACTTTGGGGTTCCCTTCCATCCCCTGATGACGATGGAGGTCCGGGCCTGGGAAGAGAAAGACTGCCCCCTCTGCAAAGAGGGCAAGCCCATCCTGAAGCCAGGAAGCCGATCTGTCTGAGTTAGTGATTCATGACTCGGGTGGGCTCCCCTCCAAAAGCCCAAGAAACTCCTCGAAGTTGAGGACCGAAATCCCCAGCTCCTGAGCTCTTTTCAGCTTGCTGCCGCCTCCCTCCCCCGCTATCACGAAGGAGGTCTTTGAGCTGACGCTCCCGGACACTCTGCCGCCCCGCTCCTGGACACGGCTCTTCGCCTCCTCACGAGTCATCGACGACAGCTCCCCCGTGAAGACCAGAGTTTTGCCCACGAGAGTTCCGCCAACCGCTCTTCGCTCGCATTCAAAGTTCAGTCCCTTTTCCTTGAGACGGCACAAAAGAGTGCGGTTGGAGGGATCGCGGAAGAACGCCTCGACCGACGAGGCGATGACGGGACCCACTCCCTCGACCTCCGCTATCTCCTCTTCTGAGGCCTCCTGAAGGCACTCCAGGTTCCCAAAGTGTTCGGCAAGGAGCTCCGCCACCCGCGCGCCCACATAACGAACCCCAAGCGCCGTGAGCAGAGCTGAGAACGGGCGCTTCTTCGATTTCTCTATGGAGTCGATGAGGTTTTGCGCCGACTTCGTTCCCATGCGGTCCAGCTCCTTCAGCTCCTCGCAGGTCAGGTCATAGAGGTCTGCCAGACTCGTCACCTTCCCGGTCTCGACAAGCTGACCTGCTAGCTTATCCCCAATCCCTCTGATGTCCATGCCGCCACGGGCCGCAAAATAGCGAAGGCCTTCCTTCAGCTGAGCAGGGCATGATGCGCGATTCGGACAGCGCAGCGCCACCTCATCAGGCAGGCGCACCACAGGGGAACCACAAGCGGGGCAGGACCGCGGCATCTCAAAGGGGAGAGGTTGAGGGCTCATCATGGCCCGCGCCTTTAGGTTGACAGAGACGACTTCGGGGATAATTTCTCCAGCCTTACGGATCCTCACCAGATCTCCGACCCTCACGTCCTTGCGCCGTATCTCGTCCTCATTATGTAAGCCAGCCCTCTGGACCGTCGTGCCTCCTAACTCTACGGGCTCCAGATTTGCCACAGGCGTCAGAGCACCGGTCCTCCCGACTGAAACCTCTATGCTCAAGACACGGGTCTCCGCCTCCTCTGGGGGAAACTTATATGCCACCGCCCAGCGTGGCGCATGAGAGGTCGCTCCCAGCCTGTCCCAAAGCGTCAGGTCATCCACCTTCACCACCACACCGTCTGTGACGTAGTCCAACTCAAACCGTCTGGTGCTCCAGCTTTCGATGAAATCCCTGACGCCCCCAAGGGAAGAGCAGAGCTCCCAGGCCGGCTGTACGGGAAACCCGTGTCCCTCCAGCCAGTCAAGGCACTCGCTTTGGCGGGTAATCCCACGTTCGGCAGGGTTAACTAGGTAGTAAACAAAAATGTCCAGCCCCCTGGAGGCCGTCACAGCAGAGTCCAGCTGCCGCAGAGCTCCCGCCGCAGCGTTCCGGGGGTTGGCAAAAAGGTTCTCCCCGGCCTCCTCCCGCTCCCGGTTCAAGGCCTCAAAACGGCGGAGCGTCATCAGCACCTCACCTCGAACCTCCAGTCGGCCTGGGACATCCCCTTGCAACTTCAAGGGCAGGCTACGCAGGGTGCACAGGTTAGCCGTGACGTCCTCCCCCACCCTGCCGTCTCCGCGGGTGGCCCCGCGCGTAAAGACACCGTCCTCATAAAGCAAAGAGACAGCCAATCCGTCGATCTTCATCTCGCAAGTCCAGGCCTGATCCTCCCCCCCGACGCGCGAGATGAAGGCTGCCAACTCGGGGTAGTCAAAGACGTTGTCAAGCGATAGCATGGGAGAGCTGTGCGTCACCTTGTCGAATTTTTCAAGGACCTCTCCTCCGACACGACGCGTTGGGGAATCCTCACGAACCCACTCTGGGAATTTTTCCTCCAGCGTCAGCAGTTCTCTCATCAGCTCATCGTACTCGGCATCGGAGATAACGGGAGCATCCTGTTCGTAATAAAGTCGGGCGTGGTGTTGGAGCTCCTCATAGAGAGCGTCCATCCGCACCTTGGCCTCGGTATCCCGGGGCTTTGCCATATCGGTTCCTCCTTCTCCGGGGCAAGCAAAAAGGAGGTAAAAAGGCCTCCTCCAATTAAGGAAACGCTGATTAAGTGCTTTCTACAAAAACCTTGGGGGTTTCACCGCGGCAATCGGCCAGCTTACGGCAACCGACAGGTTGTCGGCGCTGCAGCCGATGCCCTGCAGCACAAAGGCACAGTTGCCTTTGTGCTGCCCCAAACCCCCACCAAGGGGCTTAGCCCCTTGGAACCCTTAAATCCTTTTCCTGAGGGGCGGTA
>JAAYOR010000131.1 GCA_012520235.1 Fretibacterium sp. | reverse complement strand
TCCGGTCACTCTTCAGGACCAGACGGTCGTCCACCACCGAGGCGGTCACCCCGACGGGCGTCTCCTGGGTCTTGAGCATATGATTTATCTTATGCGCCAGCGAAGCCAGAGTATCGGTAGCCTGGGCCGTCACGCGCAACCGGCGGCCCCCTGTCGAGAGCCAGAACCCCGCGCTCGACAGCCCATAAAGCGGGCCGGTGAAGACGCCGGAGAGGGCGCCGGTGATAGAGTTGGAGCGCTGCACCTGGCTCCTGGCCAACTGCAACACTTCCAGGTCGTGCACGTTGACCTCCGCGTCCGCGTTGACCGTAGCGGTGAGCACCCCTTTGTAGGAGCCGTTGCTGTCCAGCCGCCCTATCTCCACCTCCTTGGCCTTGTAGGTGGAATCCATCTTCATCGGAGCCAGGCTGCTCTGCAGCTTCTGCATCGCAACTTTCATTTCCTCGAAGAGGCCCTTCTTGCGTTCGAGGGTATCCCGCTTCTCCAGCACCACATAGGCGGGCTTCTTCGCCTTCTCCATAATACGATCAAGCATTGAGTTCCAGTCAATTCCAGACGCTATGCCCGATATAGTAAAATCCGCCATAGAATTCCCCCGCTTCCTTTACATCTGAAAAAACTCCCAAAACTCCCATAAAACCCCCGCCCTGCTTTGGAGCGGGAGGAAAAACCTTCACAAAAACTCCATATAAGACAAACATCAAAACGCCAAAAGGCAATCCTTCATTATCAATATCGGCAGGACGGGACGGGCACATGAGCCTCGGATGCAAAACCTTTTTTGCACTTGAGAACTTCGGCCCGTCGGCCCTACCCGTACCTTTCCTATTTTACCACCAGCAACGCTTTTTAATCTGCCCACCAAGATGTTTCACAAACCCGACCTCATGCGGCTCCGGGTGTGCTAGAATAAGCGGATAAAGGCCCTCCGCAACCCTCAGGGTAGCGCGGAGCAGGGCCTCAGGGCAGCTGAGGGCAGGCTTGGCCTCGCGCCCACCGGAGGAGGTTTTTGGTTATGAAAGTCTTTATTGACGGTCAGGAGCTCCCGGAGGCTGCTTCTGCTCCGGAAGCGCTTCAGGCCGCTCAGGAGCATGTCGCGCGTTCCGGCCGGGTTCTCACGGAAATTCAACTTGACGGTATGCCCATGGATGAAGAGGCGTTTCTCAAGGTCCATACGGGCGCTCAGGCCTGTTTTTCCTCGAAACCTCTCCGGGTCCTCATCAATGAGACCCTGGCGGAGGCTCAGAGCTACATCCCGCGCCTGACCCTGGGACTTGAGGAGATAGCCACCCTCTTTGAGGGACAGGAGGCTGCTGCTGCTCAGGGCAAACTGGCCGACGCCCTCGATGGCCTTGACTGGCTTTTGCTGGTCTACCAGAAGTGCTGCGCGCTGCTGGCTGCCCCTCCCTCGGAGGTCGAACGCAAAAGGCTGGAGGAGACCCTGCTGACCGACATCAGCCGCCTGGCTGACCCTCTTGAGGGGAAGCGCTTCTTTGAGGTCGCTCTCTGCATCCGCAAGGGGCTGTTGCCCTCCATCGAAGAGTTCTCGAAGATGTTCCAGAAGCTGGCCGCCGAGGCGGAGACCCCTCTCCAATAGCCTCTCAACTGAAGCTTTGAGGCAGCCTGGCTGCCGGACTCTTTAGGCTGCTCAGCTCCCTGTATGAACTTTTTCCAGGAAATCGGAGGTAATTTATCTTGTCTCTTCGCAAAGGTCTGATCATCTTCATCATACTGGCCTTCGGGGCCAACGCCATCATCATCGCCAGGAGCGTGAACAGCGATACGCTCCAGTCGCTTCTGGCGGCAGACAAGAGTATGCTGCTGGCGGCTCTGGGCTTCGTGCTCCTCGCCTGGCTCTGCGACTCGGGGCGCTTCGCCGCTCTCTCCCACGCGGCTCAAGAGCGGGTTGGCCTCAAGATGGGTCTCGTGCTGACCTGGCTGAACTACTTCGGCTGCGCAGTCACCCCCATGCAGAGTGGGGGAGGCCCCTTTCAGGTCTACGTGCTCTACAAGAAGGGCGTCCCCATAGGCAAAGGCATCGCCATCACTCTGATCCGCACGATGCTCACCGTCCTGATCCTCAGCCTGTTCGTGCCCATAGCCCTCGCCTTCGACCCCTCCATCCTCGAAGCGAGTCCGTTCCTCAAGGGCCTCGTCACCTACGTCTTCGTCGTGATCCTCTGCACGTGGCTTTTCATCATCTTCACCCTCGTCCGCCCGAACGCCCTGAAACGTTTCGGCAAGATATTCGTCCTCTGGCTGAGGAAGCTCAACCTCATGAAGTCCGGCCGACACGTCAAGGGCTCTTTCCAGTGGCTTGACCGGGAGGTGGACAACTACATCCTCAATTTCAAGCTGCTCATCGATTCGGGCAAGCTTTGGTTTTTCCTGGCCCTCATCCTCTCGGTCCTGCATCTGCTCTGCCTGTTCAGCGTCCTGCCGATGCTCATGAAGGCCGTGGGGCTCCCCTTCCGCTACTCTCAGACCCTGCTCACTCAGGCCGTGTTCATGTTCGTGCTCTACTTCATCCCCACGCCAGGCGCCAGCGGGTTTGCGGAGAGCGGGGGCGCCCTGCTCTTCGAGACCCTGATGCCCTGGAACATGGCCGGGGTCATGGCCATCATCTGGCGCTTCTTCACGGAGTATCTCTCCATCTTCATGGGCGTGGTGGTGGTGATCAAAATGCTGGGCTGGGGCGTCTCGGAGAACCTCCATCGGGGCGTGTCGCCGGAGGAGGAAGGAGCTCCTGCCGTAGCAGACGTAGCAGAGCCTCAGGACGCCCGTTCATGAGCAGCCTGCGGGCTTTTGTCTTTCGCATGAGAGGAGGGCTCTGGACCCTCCTCTTTTGTATCATATTGGCCCTGGCACGCGTGACGCGGCTCTCGTTCCTCCTTGGGCTGCCCTTCGTCATCCTGGGCCAGATCTGGCGCTTCTGGGCCGCAGGCTCCATCGGGCGCTACCGGGGCGAACGGGTCGGCGCCGAGCATCTGGTCACGTGGGGCCCTTATGCGCTCATGCGGAACCCTCTGTATTTCGGCAACGGGCTCATCGGACTGGGCTGGGCGCTGATGTCCGGTCCCTGGGCCATCTGTATCTTCGTGGCCGCCTTCGCTCTCCTCTATCTCTTTGTCATCATCCCGCACGAAGAATCCTTTCTGCACGAGACCTTCGGCACAGAATACCAGGACTACCGGAGCCGCACAGGCTCGTTTTTTCCAAAAACTCTCCCCGAGAGGGGGAGGTTGACGGGACCCTTCAGCTTCAGCGTCCTCCGGAAAAGCGAGCGCCACACCCTCTGGACGACCCTGGGCGGAACCTTCCTGATAGGCTTAAAAGGTTTTTTTCTTTAATTCGCTTCTTCACCCTTCGTTCACGCCTAAACCTTCTCAGTTATGCTATGCTTCAATTGATGCC
>JAAYOR010000130.1 GCA_012520235.1 Fretibacterium sp. | reverse complement strand
GGCGGCGACAGGTATTACTTCCTTTATGAAGAACTCAAGGTTCTTCCAGAGCCCCTCCTCCCCCAATTTCTTGTAGGAGTCTATGAGCCCCTTCATCTCCTCAGGCGAGTACGAGGCGTCCCACCCGGGCAGAGCCAGCTTGGTCGGATCAAGCGCTTTGACGTCCTCCATGTAGTAGACCAGCGCTGTCGAGCCATCAGGCAGCTCATGATCCAGCTGCGAACGAGTCCAGTCGAAAACCGGCATGAAATTGTAGCAGATGCACTTGACACCCTGCTTCGAGAGACGCCGTATGTTCTCCTTGTAGTTTTCTATGTACCTTATGTAGTCGCCGCGCCCCAGCTTGATGTCCTCGTGGACCGGCACGCTCTCTATGACCTCCATCTCAAGCCCATGTGAGTTGGCGGCCGACTTGAGGGCGGCTATGTCCTCGACCGGCCACACCTCACCCACGGGGACGGTATAGACAGCCGTGACGACGCCGCTCATGCCCGGAATCTGACCTATATTCTTCAGGGTCACAGGGTCATCCGGCCCATACCATCGAAAAGTCATCTTCATCTCTCGCTTCACCCCCTGCATCCCAGAGCTTCATCGTCGGAGATCGAGGCCCCGGTCATCTCGGACTATCTGACCCCCTGCATTCGTCGTAGAGCTTCACAGCCTCCTGAGAGAGCCTGGTTATCTCGTCGTAGTTGCCCTCCCGAACCAGCTTAACCGGACACATCCAGCTGCCCCCTACCCCGAAAACCCGCTCATCGGCCAGGTATTCAGGCAGGTTTGAAGGGGAGACCCCTCCGGTCGGCATGAACTTTATGCCTGGGAATGGGCCCCAGAGCGCCTTCATGGTCTTCAGGCCACCGTAGTTCCCGGCCGGAAAGAACTTGAATATGTTGATGCCCAGAGACAGACCGGTCATGATCTCACTTGGGGTGACCACCCCGGGAAAGATGGGCACGTTCAGCTCAGAGGCTTTTTTTATCGAAGAAGGGTCGATGCCGGGGGAGACGATGAACCTGGCTCCCGCATCAACAGCCCTCCCCAACTGCTCCGGATTCAATATAGTGCCGGCGCCGACCAGTATCTCCGGCACCTCCGCCGTGATCCTCCTTATGGACTCCTCAGCGGCGGAGGTCCTGAAGGTGACCTCAGCCACACCTATGCCTCCGGCCAATAGCGCACGGGCGAGCGGCACAGCCTGTCCCGGCTCCTCAAGGACGACCACAGGCACGATGCCGCACGCCCCTATCCTGTCCAATACCTCCATATCACTCCCCCCTTTCAGAGCCAAAAGCCCTATTTCACCATGCCCGCCATCTCGGGAAGCACCATTGAGATAGCCGGTATATAAGTCGTCATAAGCAGGACTATCAATATCGCGACGTAGTACCGAAGAAGGTGAGGCATGACCTTTTCGACCCTGGTCTGCCCAACCCTTGCGCCCAGGTACAGTATGTTGCCGACCGGAGGCGTGATGCCGCCTATGCAGAGGTTGAAGGTGATCATGATACCGAAATGAATCGGATCCATGCCAAAGCTCTTGCATATCGGCAGGAATATCGGCGTAAAGATAAGTACTGCCGGCGTGATATCCATGAACGTACCGACGAAGAGCAGGAATACGTTTATTATCAGCAGTATGGAGATCTTTCCGCCACCGATGCTCATCAGCCCCTTGGCGATCATATCCGGCAGGCCTGTGAAGCTCATGACCCAGCCCATGATGTTCGACGTGCCTATGAGGAACATGATGATGCCGGTCGTCTCGGCCGAGTCGCGGAGTATGTCGATGACCTCCTTGAACGTTATGTTCCTGTAGAGGATCGAGAGCAGAAGCGCGTACACCACCGCGATACAAGACGCCTCCGTAGCTGTGAATATGCCGGCCACGATGCCTCCGACACAGATGATTATCAGTGAGAGCGGCGGTATGGACTCGAGCACGATCTTGACTGCCTCTTTAAATGGGGGCCTGGGCTGCCCTATGTAGCCCCTCTTCTTCGCTACGAAATAGACGACGATCATGCACGCTATGCCCCAAAGTATGCCCGGGATGTAGCCGGCCAGAAAGAGGGCCGCTACCGAAGTGCCACCCGAGATCAGGGAGTAGGTGATGAGCACGTTGGAGGGGGGGATCAGAAGCCCTGTCGGGGCCGAAGCTATGTTGACCGCGGCTGAGAAGTTGACATCGTAGCCCTCCTCCTTTTCTATCGGCCCTATGATGGAGCCCATGGCTGAAGCCGCAGCTATGCCTGAGCCTGAGACAGCTCCAAACAACATATTTGCCAGCACATTTGTCTGAGCGAGGGCACCTGGCATAGGCCCGGTGATAAGGCGGGCCAGATTTATCAGCTTGACCGCTATGCCGCCCTTATTCATGATGTTGCCGGCCAGTATAAAAAATGGGATGGCAAGCAATGTGAAGACCGAAACACCGGAGAAAATGCGCTGTGCCGAGGTGATGAGGGACGGGACCATGTCAAGGGTCGGCAAAATACCGGCAAGAGAGGAGAAGCCTATGCAGACCACTATCGGCGTGCCTAAAAAGAGCAGCACGATCAGAACTGCTATCATCAACACTCCGGACAACACCATTACGTCCATAGTCAGGCCTCCTCTGTTGCGGAGGAATCCACCTGAGCCTTACCGCTCAGAAGCTCCGCTATATTTATGATGCAGAAGATATCCATCAAAACACCCGTCACCGGCAGTGCCCCGTAAAAAAAGCCCATAGGAGCCTGTAGAGCCGGAGTTACCTGTATCATCGTCAGCTTCATGATTGCGATGCCGCCGTAGATAAAGACAGCGGTTGAGAAAATCAGCAGAGCTATCTCGGTCAGGACCTCAATAACGACCCTGGTCGATTGAGAGAATTTCTCGATGACAAAGGTAAGCCTCATGTGCTCACGCTTGGAAGTTACGAGAGCGAAGGAGATAAGGGCAAGCCAGGTAAAACCGTAGGTAAGGGTCTCCTCCGTCCATGCCGCGGGGTTGTTGAAGACAAAACGCGAAGCCACCTGCCAGACTCCGATTACGGTGATCAGGGCGAAAAGAGTCACACATATCGCCCCTATGGCTCTCTCCAAGGACTTTTTAAAATTTGTCATTGTCACTCCCCCCTATCTGACACCCTATTGGGACGATTCGCCATTGCATCTGTCTATCTCTTCGAGATAAGGCCCAACCTCGGGATTCTCCTTGAGGTAATTCTCTCTGATCGGGGCACAAACCCTCTGGAAGGCAGCGACATCCGCTTCTATGAAGGTGACGTTCATCTTCTCCCTGGCTGTCTTGATGGTCTCCTCCACCTGTTCGGCCCATGCCACCAACTCGACTTGGTGGGCTATCTCGGTGGCCTCGTCAAAGACCGCCCTCTCCTCGTCCGTCAGGCTCTCAAGGAACATATTGTTCGCCACCAGCATATCCGGCTGCATCTGGTGCATGTCATAGGAGTAGTACTTTACGACCTCGCCATGTTTGACCGTAGTCAGCGCCAGTTCGTTGTTCTCGGCGCCATCTATGGTCCCTTGCTGAAGGGCCGTATAGACCTCACCAAAGCCCATCGGGACCGCTCCGGCCCCAAGCGATTGAATCATGGCAACGTTGAGGGGTGAGGGCTGAACGCGAATCTTCATACCCTTCATATCCTCCGGCTTCTTTATTGGAATCTGTGCGTAAAAACTACGCACACCTGCGTCGAACCAGGTGACCGCGGTAAAGCCACCTCTATTGGTCGAGTTGTACATGTTCTTGACCACGTCACCATCCATGAACTTGAAGTAGGCTTCTTTGTTTGAAAAGAGATAGGGAATGCTGAACAGCCCATACAGTTTGCTGTACGCCTCAAGGTTCGAAGTCGAGCAGATGACGTAATTTATTGCGCCGGTCTGGCACAGCTCGAGAGCGTTCTTCGAGTCACCCAACAGCGCATTGCCATAGACTTTTACTTCGAACCTGTCGCCGAGCTTGCTGTTTATATGCTCGGCGAAGGCCAGCATGGCAACGTGGTCGGGGTGATCTTCGGGCTGTCCATGGGACACTCTGACCATGGTCTTTGTCACTGCTGCGTCGGATGGGCTGGGCATGAAAAGAAAGCAGAAGACCAGCAGCAAAAGGATAGGGAAAGCAAAAAGTTTTTGTCTCATGAGTTCTCCCTTCTCGGCGACAGTTATCGCCGTGTGAGCCCCTTTGGAGGGAGGGCTGTGCGGCTTGTCTGTGGCTGGGATACGAAGGCAGAGTGGGAACGGTTCTTAAATGCAATCACACCTGAAATGGCATCACCTCTTCCCTCGGTTTCCTATTTTGAAAAAGGGGCTACGCCCCATAGAGCGCGTCTCCGAAGAAGCCTTGCTTCTTTGAGATGGAGCGCGCACTCTTGACCACGTTAAAAGCTATATCCTCAATATCACACTTTTGGTAGTTGATCATTGCGACGCTGATGGCGGCTATTGCGGAACCGGAGGCATCAAGCACAGGAGCTGCGACGCAGACCATGAAGTCGCAGCTCTCCCTGTCGTCGATGGCGTATCCCCTTTTTCGCGTGGCAGCCATATCTTCGATCAGTTCGTCGACAGATACTATCGTGTTGTCGGTGATGGGCTCCATGACGCCGTCCAACTTCTGCCTGACCTCGTCATCGGTGCGAGAGGCCAGCAAAGCCTTGCCGAGAGCCGTCGCGTACAGCGAATTAGTGTCTCCTATGTTGTGGGTCGGAGCTACAGGCCTCGTCGATTCGACCTTGTCAAGGTAGAGGATGCTGTCCCCACTCTCTATTGCGAGGTACGCAGTCTCCCCACTCGCAGCAGCCAGCCGCTCCAGCTCGGGACGGGCCGCGTCAACGATTCCGACGCGGCTC
>JAAYOR010000129.1 GCA_012520235.1 Fretibacterium sp. | reverse complement strand
GAAGCAAAACTCACATTGAAATAGCTGAAATGATAGAAGAATTAGTAGAAAAGTACAGTTGCTTGGCAAAAAGTATGAGAGACTGCAAAGTGACAAGTGTCGGCAAGACGCATAATTTAACCTTTATATTTAAAGAAAGAGCTGATTGTTTGGAAACATGAGGTAGGACCGGGCTACGTTCCCTCCTGCTACGTCTTGCGTTCAGATTGTAAAGCCAAGAGCCAATAAAAACTCCCCTGCGCAGGGGAGTTTTTATTGGCTCTTGGGTTATGAAGCGCTTGGACTAGCTTCTCTTCCTCAGGCAGAACGCGCCCGCAGCCAGCAACGCCACGATGCGCTGCCCCCTGTTGTGTGCCGGTCCGTGAGGGCGTGTCAGCGGGAGCGCATCAGGTCTTTGTTGCGCGCGTAGAGAGCTTTATAGGTCTCAAAGCCCTCTTCATAGCGAGCGACTTGGTCGGGTATGGGATGGTAGCGGGTCGGAGAGATGGAGACGAGCTGCGAGCAGGCCTCTCGGTAGGACTTAAAGAGGCCTGCCCCCACGCTAGCGTTGATGGCTGCGCCCAGAGAGGCCTGTTCGGAGGCTGTGGAGAGGCGGAGTTCGTGGTTCAGGATATCGGCCTGAATTTGGAGCCAGAGCGGACTCCTGGCTCCCCCTCCTGAGGCGATGACCTCCATCACAGGGATCCCCAGAGAGTCCAGAAGGACGAAGCTCTCCTTCAAGGAGTAGGCGACTCCCTCCATGGTGGAGCGGATCAGGTGTCCTCTTCCATGTTTCATGGAGAGCCCGAAGTACAACCCCTTTGCCTCCGGGTCCATGTGAGGGGTCCGCTCTCCCAGCAGGTAGGGCAGGAAGATCAGGCCTTCACTTCCGGGTGGAACTGCGTGGGCCAGGGCGTCCAGCTCTTTGTAGGAGAGGGAGCCGAACAGCTGCCCTCTCAGCCAGCGCAGGGAGAGTCCGGCCGAGAGCGTGGCGCCCAGAAAATACCAGAGGTCCCGAGTCAGGTAGTTGAAGGTATGAGCGCTGAGGCCGGGATCGTATTGTGGGGCTGAGAGCAGGGTCAGGACCTGTCCTCCCGTCCCTATGGTCACGGAGGCCGTGCCCGGCTCCAGCATACCGTTGCCCAGGGCCTGCATCACCTGATCTGCCGCTCCGTGAATGACGAGGCAGCCCGGGGAGAGCCCCAGCTGCTCTGCGGCCTCGGGGCGTAGGGCCCCGGCGACGTCGGAGGGCAGGAATACCTTCGGGAATATCCTCAGGTCCAGCCCCAGGCGGTCCAGGAGCCGATGGGACCAACAACCGTTTTTGACGTCAAAAGCCAGGGTCCCGGCGGCGTCCGTGAGCTCCGTCGAGGCCAGGCCGGTCATCTTGAAACGGATGTAGTCTTTTGGCAGGAGGACGCGGTCGATTTGAGGGAAGAGCTCTGGCTCAAACTCGCGCATCCAGAGCAGGGAGGCGAGGAGAGAGCCTGTGTTGACTGTGTTGCCGGTCATGGCCCCCAGCTCCGAGGCGCTTATCTTTTCCCTGAGTGCTCTCACTTGGGCACTTGAGCGCTGATCGCACCAGATGATCCCCTTGCGGAGGACTCGGCCTTCGCGATCTAGAGGGATCAGTCCGTGCATCTGTCCGGAAAAGCTGAGGGCGTGGACATCCTCTCCGCTCAGGCCGGACTCGCAGAGGGCGCGCCGGACGATGAGACAAACGGCGCGCCACCACACCTCAGGGTCCTGCTCGGCCCAGCCGAGCTCCGGGATGTCAAAGGCGTATTCCTCCTGGCAGATCGAGAGGACCTGTCCCTCTGCATCCAGGAGAAGCGCACGTGCGCTTGAGGTCCCGATGTCGATTCCAAGCAGTACCGGCATGATGTTCCGCTCCTTTCCAAGTGCATTTCCGGGCCTGTCCGGAAAAGGGCTGATATCCTGTTTCATGAGGTCTTCCTTGGCAAAACCTGTGTTTTCGCCGGAGCTCTCCATGCCCGAGGGGGGGTGCCGTGGTCTCAGCGGTGACCGGGCCTCAAAATTTTGGCCTCGCTCGGGTTTATTCCTGCCTGCGCCCCTCTTCTCTGGCCGCCAGGAACAGAGCTGTGAGGAGGAGGGCGAAGCCAGGGTAGGCGATGGGGTTTGGAACTTCTCCAAACAGAACCCAGGCCAGGAGGGAGCTGACGAGAGACTCTCCCAGAAGGGAGATGGAGACGAGGTGGGCGCTGCATCGGGCCAGAGCCCAATTGACGATGCTGTGCCCCAGGATCTGTGGGACCAGAGCGCTGCCGAGGAAAATCCACCAGGCCTTTGGGCTGAAACCGGTCATCGGGACGCGCAAAAAGAGGTTTGTCGTGCACAGAAAAAGGGCGGCAGATCCGTAGCAGACCCCTACATAGGTCAGGAGCGACAGGTGTGGACGCACCTTTTTGCCCAGGAGGACGTAGCCGGCAAAACTCATCGCGCCCGCGAGGGCCAGGAGATCGCCTCGAAGGGCCTGAAGGGAGAAGGAGAAGTCCCCATAGCCGATGAGGGCCCCGCCACAAAAGCTCATGGCGAGGGCCAGGAGCATGACGCGGGAGAGCTTCTCACCCGTGAGCAGGGAGAACAACGCCACCCACAGGGGCACGGTGTTGACGAGTATCACGCTGGAGGCGACGGAGGTGAGGCTCAGAGAGGAGATCCAGGTCGCGAAATGCAGGGCCAGAAAAGCGCCGGAGCCGAGGACGAAGGGTAGCGTCTTCCGGTCCGGGAGGCTCTTTCGCCCCCGGAGGCAGAGGGCGGGGAGGAGCAAAAGGGCTGCAAACAGAAGCCGATAAGCGGCGACTGCCATGGGAGGAGCCCCGGTGGCTTGAGCGAGGCGGGCAAATATCGCTCCCGTAGACAGCAGGAAGATCCCGAGGGCCAGGACAACCAGGGGCGGAACTTTGATTTTTATTTTTTGCCCACTCCTCTTTTACTCAAACTTCGCAGATGCCTACAAGAAAAGACTATCCACAGATTGCGCAGATTTCACAGATTAAAAAAGTGAAAAGAAAAAATTAAACATTAAAAGCTTTTGATTAAAAGACTGAAAGATTAAAGGCTCCGCCTAAAAAAGTCTTTTAAAAAATCTGCGTTCATCTGCGTCATCTGCGGATTTATTTTTAATTTTTAGTCTGTGCGAAGCTTGCGTCATCTATGAATTATCCTGGGGAAATGGTATCACGAAAGGCGCTCGAATCAAGAGCCGGGGAGTGTTATACTGAAAACCTGTCAGAGGGCGTCTTTTCAGGAGGACGCCGCAAATTTTTGTGTTCACGAAGGAGGACGGGAGGTTGCCAATACCCGAGGACGTCAAGCTGACTCCATGGCTGACTCAATACAAACGCTGGAAGTCCGAGTATCCGGACGCACTGCTTCTGTTCCGCATGGGGGACTTCTACGAGCTCTTCTTCGATGACGCCCGTATGGCCTCCGCCCTTCTGGACATCGCTCTGACGGCGCGCGACTCGGATAAGAAGATCCCTATGGCGGGCGTCCCGCACCACGCTTTGAACCTCTATCTGGGCCGTCTCATCAAGGCGGGGAAGCGGGTCGCGGTCTGCGAACAGGTTGGGGAGCCCACGGGGAAGGGGGTTGTGGACCGCCGCGTTGTGCGGGTCATCACCCCCGGGACCTACGTCCCGGAGGAGAGCGAGGACACGGGGCGGCTGGCGGCGGTCCTGCCTCTGCAGGACGGTCGTCTGGGGGTCGCCTTTCTGTCCGTGGAGACGGGAGAGCTTGAGGCCGGCTGCCTGGACGAATCGGACGCGGCAGCTCTGCTCTCCGCTTTTGCGCCCGGCGAGGTGCTGACCCCGCCTCTGCGCCGGCCTCTGGAGATCCTGGAGGGCTACGCCCTGACGACGCGAGCGGCCGAGGTTTTCAAGCTTTCAACGGCCGTCGTCCGTCTTAAATCCACCCTGTCGCTGGCTCGCCTTGAGACCTTTGGGCTGACGGAAGACGACCCCTCCCTGGGCGCGGCATGGGCGGTTTTGGAGTACCTTTCAGCTACACAGTTCAGCGCGGTGCGGCACGTTTTACGCATTGCCCCTCTGTCCGCGGCGGACCGCATGAGGCTTGATGCCGCAGCCCAGAGGAACCTGGAGCTGACGCCGGACTGCGCCCCGGGCTCGGTCTCCCTCATGGCCTCTCTGGATCGTTGCCGCACCCCCATGGGGCGCCGCGCTCTGCGGGACTGGATCCTGCGGCCCCTTCTGGACATTCCTGCTATCGAACGACGGCAGGATGGCATAGGCACCCTGGTGGAGGAGCCTGTTTTGCTCTCCAACGTCCAGGACCTTCTGGCCGGGATGCGGGACGTTGAACGTGCCTTGTCGCGTCTCTCTCTGGGGGCCGGGACGCCGCGTGACCTCACTGCCATCCGCGATACTCTGAGGCTTCTTCCTCAATTAAAAGCCCTCCCTCTGACGGGGCCTTTGGCGGGCCTTCTGACCGCTTTGCCGGACATGGAGCCTCTGAGGACCTATCTTGATGAGGCGCTGGAGGAGGAGCCAGCCCGCCTCCTGGGAGCCGGGCCCGTAGTGCGGTCGTCCTTTTGTGACGACCTGGCCTCGTGGCGGGAGGTTGCGGAGCGGGGAGAGGCCTGGCTGGCCGATTATCTGGAGCGGGAGCGTGCTGCCACAGGAAGCCCGCGCCTGAAGACGGGCTATAATCGGATGTTTGGCTATTACCTTGAGATCGGCCGCGCGGGGCTGGAGACCCTTCCGCCTCATTTTGAGCGCCGCCAGACTCTGGTGAACTCCGAACGGTTTGTGACTCCGGCGCTGCGCGAGTTTCAGGACAAGATGGCGCGCAGCGAGGGGGAGATCGCCCGAGCGGAGGCCGAGGCCTATGGCAAAATTGTCGAGAGGGTGTTGACAGAAGGGGAACCGTTGCAGCGGACGGGGCGCCTTCTGGGGGTTCTGGACTGCCTGGCCTCGGGCGCGCGTGTGGCTCGGGAACGGGGCTACACCCGGCCCCACGTGCATGAGGGGCGGGGGATTGTCATCCAGGGTGGACGGCATCCTGTGCTTGAGGCTACTCTCTCGGAGACGACCTTCACCCCCAATAACGTGGTTCTGGGAGGTGAAGAGGCGCGCATCGTTATCCTGACAGGGCCAAACATGGCGGGCAAGTCCACTTGGTTGCGCATGGCTGCGCTCCTGACGGTGATGGCTCAGGCCGGGTTCTGGACGCCGGCGGAGAGCGCGTCCTTCGGGCTGGTGGACAGACTCTTCACGCGCATCGGAGCTCACGATGACCTGGTGCGTGGCAACAGCACCTTCATGGTGGAGATGCTGGAGACGGCCGGCATCCTGAACAACCTCTCAGACCGAAGCCTCGTCATCTTGGACGAGGTGGGGCGGGGCACTGCCACATGGGATGGTATGAGTCTGGCCTGGGCCGTCCTGGAGTATCTGCACGCGGCCCCCGGCGCGCCTTTGGTGCTCTTTGCCACTCATTGCCACGAGCTGACCTGCCTTGAGGAGCAGCTGGATGGGGTGCGCAACTGCAGCATGGCAGTAGCTGAGGGGACTGACGGGATTTTGTTTCTTCATCAGGTGGTCCCGCGCCCGGCGGATCGCTCTTACGGCATTGAGGTGGCGCGCCTGGCGGGGTTGCCCACGAGCGTCTTGAGGCGGGCCTTCGAGCTGCTGGATCTGTTTGAACGTGAGGGCTTTGAGCGGTCTCAGCTGTCAAAACCTCTGCCGCAAAAAGCACTGAGGCAGCAGCTTCTGCTCTTCTCTCCCGAGGCGGATGCGGTTGTGGACGAGCTGGCGGAGCTGGACTTAGATCACATCACGCCCATGAGGGCGCTTGAGGTTCTCTATAAATTGAAAGAAAAGAGCCTGAAAGCGAGGGGAGGAGGCTCCTGACATGGAAATACGCCTGTTGCCTGAGAGCGTGTGGAGCCGCATTGCGGCGGGAGAGGTTGTGGAGCGCCCCGCCTCCGCAGTCAAGGAGATGGTGGAGAACTCTCTGGACGCCGGGGCTCTGCGGATACGGGTGCGCCTGTGGGACGGCGGACGGCTGCGCATCGTCGTGGAGGATGACGGCTGCGGCATCGCCTTTGACGACCTGGCCTTAGCTCTCACGCCTCACGCCACCAGCAAGATAGCCGAGCTTGGCGACCTGGAGAGTATCCACACCCTGGGTTATCGGGGAGAGGCTTTGCCTAGCCTGGCAGCAGTCGCTGCGGTCGAAATACGCTCCCGTCCTGAGGGGGAGGAGGGGGGGATCATTCGCGCTTCCAAGGGGAATATGGACCGGACCCGGGTTGCCTGCCCTGCAGGGACCCGGGTTCAGGTGGACGAGATATTCGCCGACTTCCCTGCGCGTCTCAAATTTCTGAAGAGCGCAGCAGGCGAGCTCCGCCGCGCGGCCGGGGTCCTGCGCGAATACGCCATCTGCCGCCCCGAGGTGGCCTTTGCCCTGGAGCACGACGGGCGGGAGATCTTTGCCACGGACGGTTGCGGGGACCGGAGACGCGTTCTGGAGCGCCTCTGGGGTTCGGAACCGGCGCCTCAGAAGGTGGAGTCCGAGGCAGGGCGCCTGAAGCTCGAATGCTGGTGGCAGCCCCGTCAGGGGCGTAACGATATAGCGGCTTTTGTCAACGGACGCGCCGTGACGGACCCTCTCGTCAAGGGAGCTGTGGGGGCTGTAGCCCGGGAGCTGACAGGCAACTGGGCGCTTTTCTTCTCTCTGGACCCCGCTCTCATTGACGTCAACATTCACCCAGCCAAGGCGGAGGTGCGTTTCCGGTATCCGGGAGAGGTCTTTGAGGCGGTCAGGGCTGCGGCGGGCTCACTGGGGGGTCCGGCCCCCCTGCGGTTTGAGGGAAGGAGCTCTTCCCGTTCTGTGGCTGCCCACTCAGGAGGGTTTTCAAGCTCTATCAGGGCGGGCTCAGGCGGCTGGAACTTTTCGGACACGGAGCCGGAGGAGCCCAGGCGGGGGACGGCAGCGGGAGCACGGCCTTACACCGGAGCAGCTCCGCGCCCTATAGCTCCTGCCCCTGCGTCCGGCTCTCTGTTTTCGCGCATCGCGGGCCCGGACTTCAGGGAGTCGGGGCCAGGGGAGCCCTGCTCCTTTGAGAGTCCGACGGAGAGCTTTCAGGCCTCTGAAGGGGGCGAGCTTGGTACAGTGGAGGCAGTTTCTCTGGGGCAGATGAGCGTGGGGTATCTGGTCTTTGACACTCCGGAGGGGCTGGCTGTGATGGACCCTCATGCCGCCCATGAGCGCGTGGAGTACGAACGCATCAGAAGGCTTGCAAAAGAGGGCGGGCGGGCTCAGGCTCTCTTCATCACCCAGCCTCTGCCGCCGACTCTGGCCCTTGAGGCGGAGGAGTATCGCGAGACGCTCGAAGCGGCCGGGTTCGCCTTTGAATCTGTGGATGGGGCCTTGCACGTGAGCTCCGTCCCGACCGTCTCAGGCTTCGCCAGCGAGCCCGAGTCCCTGTTGCGCGCCTCGCTGGCGGCCCTCAAAGCAGAAGGGGATGGCGACCCGGTGGAGCTTTTGTGGCGCGCCTGGGCGACCTGGGCCTGCAAGAGGGCTGTGAAGCTGACGACGCGCCTGAGTCTCGAAGAAAGCCTTGCCCTGTGGCGCGAGCTCCACGCTTGTGAGCAACCGTTCTTCTGCCCCCATGGACGACCGACGCTCCTCCGGCTCAGCGCCTCCCAGCTGTCAGAGCATTTTGAGAGAGAGTGAAAAAAGAAAGTTCAAAGTTCAAGGTTCAAAGATGTTTTAACCCTTAATTTGAACTTTGTATATGGTTTAGCAGCATAACATGTTGGAAACAGAATTAACCGCTAAGATTACGAAAATTTGTGAGGCTTGACTTTGAACTATCTTTTTACTTTGAACTTGATAACTTTGAACTTTGAACTGTTTTTTTGTGTTCATCCGTAGTTTTTTTTAGCGGATTTATTTTTGACTTTTAGCTTTTAATCTGTGCGAAGTTTGAGTTATAAGCAAGGCTGCCACGGCTCTTTTAATTTTGTTTAATTTTGTTTTTTAAATTTAAATTTAAGTAAGATGTTTCTTGCAAGCAGGTGCATAAAGTGTTAAAGTAACCTTACAAAACCCTTCTTTTGCGCTGAATAAAAAGACTCCGAAAGTGCTGGGGCGATGGTGTCTCCAGATATCAAAAAAACTCAGGTGGCATTCGTCCCTGTGTTTTTGGGATTCCTTGAGTGGCTCTTGAGAACCCTTGAGAAAGGAATGATCTTTTAGATGCAGCGTTTCGTGAACAATCCTTCCGAAGTTGTGGATGACATGCTCGTTGGCTTCCTTAAGAACTACTCCTCTCTTTTGGCCCCTACGGACAACCCCAAGGTCATTAAAACCCGAATGGCCGGCGAAAAAGGGCGAGTGGGAGTCGTCACCGGAGGGGGCTCCGGGCATAAGCCTGCTTTTATTGGCTATCTGGGGCGCAACATGGTGGATGCCGTCGCAGTGGGGGAGATCTTCTCCTCGCCTCCGGCCAAGGCGTTTTATGATGCCTTTCGTGCCGCTGACGGAGGCGCCGGGATCGCGTGTCTTTACGGCAACTATGCCGGCGACAACATGAACGTCAAGATGGCCCGGGAGCTTGCGGAAGAGGATGGCATCAAGGTCATGACGGTGGTGGCCAACGACGACGTTGCCTCGGCCCCCAAGGGGGAGGAGGCCAAGCGCCGCGGGGTTGCGGGCGAGATCTTCATGTGGAAGGCTGGTGGAGCCAAGGCTGCTCAGGGCGCCTCCCTTGAAGAGGTTATTGCAGCCGCCCAAAAGGCCATTGACAACACCCGCAGCGTTGGGGTGGGCCTCACCTCCTGCACGATTCCAGCCGTGGGCAAGCCCAATTTCCATATAGAACCGGGCAAGATGGAGCTGGGTATCGGGCACCACGGGGAGCCTGGCATCCGGGTAGACCCTCTGGGAACCGCGGATCAAGTGGCGGAGGAGATGGTGAACATCGTCATCCCGGACCTGCCCTTCCGGTCGGGAGATGAAGTGGCCGTCCTGGTCTCAGGCCTGGGAGCGACCCCCGTGATGGAGCTCTACATTCTCTTTGGTAAGATTGCCGAGCTCATCGAGGAAAAAGGCATCAAAATCCATTGCTCTTACGTGGGCAATTACTTCACGTCACTGGAGATGATGGGGGCGACTCTGACCGTCATGAAGCTGGATGATGAGCTGAAAGGTCTGATGGATATGGAGGCCGAGAGCATGGGTCTCACTCAATTCAAGAGGTGAGTGCGATGTCGGGTTTTGCAAACAAAGAGGGGTCTGTCGTCGTCAAGGCGCTGATAGAGACGATTCAGAAGAACAAAGACTACCTCAGCGAGGTGGACGGCGCCATTGGTGACGGCGACCACGGAGTGAACATGGAGAAGGGTTTTTCCCTCTGCCTGGATCGTGTCGATTGGGCCAACACAACCTTTGCGGAGGCGATGAGGACTCTGAGCCGTATCCTCATGATGGAGATAGGCGGCTCAATGGGCCCCATCTACGGCACGCTCTTTGGAGAAATGGCCAAGGTTGCGAAGGATAAGGAGCACCTCTCCTCCGCAGACTTCAGCCAAATGTTGAATGCGGCTGTGGCAGGTATTGGGGGGCTCGGAGGCGCCAAGGTGGGGGACAAGACGCTGCTTGATGCCCTTGTCCCGGCCACGAAGGCTTTTGACGATTCGATAGCGGCAGAGAACGATTTTGCCGCGGCTCTGACTGCTATGTCCGAGGCCGCCAAGAAGGGCTGGGAGTCCACAAAGGACATGGTGGCAAAGGTGGGCCGTGCCAGTCGTCTGGGGGAGCGGTCACGCGGAGTTTACGACGCAGGGGCGACCTCCTGCTATCTTTTGCTGACGGCCCTGGCAGATTCAGTCCGCCCTCTCCTCAAGTAAGAGAGGCGACGTGAAAGGAGCCTTAAAAAAATGCGTTTGGTAATCGGATGCGACAACGCTGCTGTGGCGCTTAAGGAGGCGCTCTCCGCCTTTCTTAAGGACAAGGGGGTTGAGCTGGAGGACGTTGGCGTCGCTTCCAGCTCGGATGAGACACCGTATCCCGAGGTGGCGGCCCGTTTGGCGAAATCCATCATTGACAGCGGCTATTCCAAGAAGGGGATTCTTGTCTGCGGCACGGGTATCGGCATGGCCATCACAGCTAACAAGTTTCCCGGCATTTACGCGACCCCTGTGCACGACTCCTATTCAGCGGAGCGTTCCTGCCTCAGCAATGACGCTAACGTCATCACGATGGGCGCACGCGTTATCGGCGTCGAACTGGCTAAGAAGCTGGTCGGGGAGTGGCTGCCTCTGAAGTTTGTCCCGGGCCGTTCCAGCTCCAAGCTTGAGGCTATCAAAAAGATCGAACGGGAGAATTTTAAGTAGGCAGGAAGCAGGTGAGCCCACGCCCCGAGTATAGCTCTTGCCCCCGTTTAGTTAAAAGACCTGGGACAGCAGGTTGGTAGGGTGCATTCTCAGGATTTTTGTTTTGCTGTCTTCTTGGCTGGGATTGTTTATAAGCGTCGAATTTTCGCTGCTGTGATTTTCGGGTTCAGGTACTCTGTCACGTCTCTTGAGCCTGAGGCATCAAATTAAGGGCGGTGTTTCGATTGAAGAATCAGGAAATGAAGTTGGAAGACTATCGCCTGAAACGGCCTTTCTGGGACAGGGCCAAGCCTTATCTCATCATTGCGCCGGCTTTGCTCTTGACCATCGGGATCCTCTACCCATTTGGTATGGCCATCTACTACTCTCTGACAAACCTGTCCTTCCGTCGGCCTACGGTGCGTTTCATCGGCTTTGAGAACTGGGTGGAGATGTTCAAGGACCCCTCGTTCTGGCACGCTGTGTGGGTGACGATCAAGTACGCCTTTGTCACAACTACGTCCGAGATGTTATTGGGGCTGGGCATTGCCCTTCTTATCACTAAGAAGGACAACTTTTTCTCCCGGATTCTCAAGGTCCTTCTGGTGTTCCCTCTCATGATTGCTCCGGTCATCGCGACCATCATCTGGCAGCTCATGACCAACACGTCGGTGGGCATCATCGAGAAGTTTTTGAACCTCTTTGGCATCTATGGCTTCCCCTGGGCGTCCTCCCCGTCAACGGCTCTTTTCACGGCAGCTCTCATCGACATCTGGGTTTACACACCCTTTGTCATCGTCCTCGTCGTTGCCGGCATCAACTCCTTGCCCAAGTCCCCCTTCGAGTCCGCTCAGATTGACGGAGGAACCCCTTGGTTCACCTTTAAAAACCTCACCCTGCCGATGTTGAAGCCCTTCCTTTACATCGCTCTGATCTTCCGCCTGATGGCCTCCATGCAGGAGTACAGCATCATCTTTGCTCTGACAAAGGGAGGGCCTGGCGACACCCTGATGAACCTTTCT
This sequence comes from Fretibacterium sp., assembly GCA_012520235.1. Lineage (GTDB taxonomy): Bacteria > Synergistota > Synergistia > Synergistales > Aminobacteriaceae > JAAYOR01. The sequence goes on along the minus strand of JAAYOR010000129.1, from coordinate 294 downwards.
CTGACGGCTTACAACAAGGGCTTTGCTTTCCTTAAGTTTGGTGAGGCCATGCCTTACATCCTGTTCCTTTGGATCATCATCTATATAGTCAGCAAAAAGCTGGTCTCCAACTGGCTCACGGTCCAGAGGACAGCTTCAGGACGATAAGGAGGAACGGACGATGAAGAACAAATCCATGGAAGCCCTGGCACGCAACTCAATCCTCATTCTCTGGGCTATCTTTGCCCTCTTCCCGCTCGTCTGGATGGTGATCATCTCCTTTAAGAGCGATGCTCAGATGTTCAACACCACGTT
>JAAYOR010000128.1 GCA_012520235.1 Fretibacterium sp. | reverse complement strand
GTTTCCATCCCTCTAAGGAAGGTTCGAAAGCGAATGCCGCCACATCATCGGCGGAACGACGTACACGTTTCCATCCCTCTAAGGAAGGTTCGAAAGGGATTATATCCGTTTCGCGCTCGCTGTTGTCCGAAGTGTTTCCATCCCTCTAAGGAAGGTTCGAAAGGCCACCGCCGAGAAGCGTATCGCCTCTCGGCTGAAAGTTTCCATCCCTCTAAGGAAGGTTCGAAAGTCGAGCCAGCTGGACGCTTGCATGGACTCAGCTGGGTTTCCATCCCTCTAAGGAAGGTTCGAAAGCGGATACGAGCCACCGCCACCATATCGAGATTCCCGGTTTCCATCCCTCTAAGGAAGGTTCGAAAGGACGAGGTCGACCGATAAAGTTCAGTACAGCGGTCTTGTTTCCATCCCTCTAAGGAAGGTTCGAAAGGGAACTCATACGCTCCCGGACCTGTTCAACCGACCTGTTTCCATCCCTCTAAGGAAGGTTCGAAAGCCGATGCGTCAGCCTGGGAGCTGATGTTAGAAGTATAGCATAAGAGCTTCAAAATGGGCAAAAAAATCGCTTTTTCAGCTGAATGCTTGGGGGACAAAGCTTTTACGCGTATTCTTTTTTGCGTCGACCCCCCGGCGTTTTTGCACTATTGGGGGTCGACGCTCCTTCTGCGTTGCTGCGCAAAACCTTCGGTCCACCCTCCAGCATTTTTGCGCTATCAGAGGTCAAATGGAGGTTTTACGCAGCCACACAGGCCAAACACACAGTTCAAATTTTGCCTGCTATGAAGTTGTCAAGTTTCAAACAGAGGAGCCGGAACATGAAGTCCGCCAAGGCTGGCTCTCTCTGCCGGACAGTCCGGAAACTAGAGCACGAAGTCCGTCGACCCTCGCTCCACCCCCACGACCTCCCGGAACATATAGCGCTCGCTGCGCCAAGCATAGAATAACACACTATCATAATTCAGGTCCAAGATTTTTCTCACGTCCGCCTTCAGAGCCTCAAAGACCGCCGGGCTCAGCTCCCCCTCCAGCACAGAATTCTGAATCCAGGTCAGATACCGGCGCGCCGTCTTCAGGACCTTGTTGACCCGCTTCTCCCCCACATCGTAGAACATCAGCACAAACATACCTACCACCGGCTGACAAACGGCTCATAGGGCACGTCTTCCAGTATGTGTTTTTGAATTTTATACGCCTCCATGCGCACCAGCCCACGATAGCTGACCTTACGCTTCAGACGCGGGTGCTCAATGGTCTCGTTCACACGCCCCTCCCAGGCCCGCAATACTGTTTCCCGGCCCCGATCGTTTAGATAAATCCCTCCGCCCGTCTCCTTTTCAAAGTCCCTCTCCTGAACCTCCCGCCTGTTGATCAGCGAAAAGATCAACCGGTCGACGAGGATAGGCTTGAAGATTTCTGCCAGGTCAAGATTCAGGCTAAAGCGTCTGAAGTTCGTCTCATGCAGAAAACCGATGCGCGGATCCAGATGAGTTCGATAGATCTGCGACAACGCCAGCAGATAGCACAGGGAATTCAAAAAGCTTACCAGGGCATTCGTCCGGTTGGTCGGCGGGCGCCGCGTCCGCTCCTTCATCTTAAAAACTTCGTCCTTTATCAGCCGGTCGAAAAAATCATAGTAGCGGCTGCGCGCATTGCCCTCCAGCCCCATCAGGGCCGCAACACTTTCAGCCCCGGAAAGGCTCTCCTTGAAGCGCTCCAGGTCGGAGAGGACATCCTCCACCTCCAGTTCGGCCCGGCGCTGATAGTAACCGATGACTTTTTGCATGTTCTCTATCGCCCCCGTGACAAAAAGGGCGGCAAGCCGACACCGCTTGGCCTCATCCAGGTAATGAGCAGCCTGAGCTAGAATAACGGCACCGGAGTTCCTATGCTCACGCGGGTAATACGTGCCGACATAATAGCCATGATAGTTGAAGAAATGGAGGATGATCTGTTTCTCCGTCAAAAATTCCAGAAGGCTCTTATTGAGGTCGACCTCCCCCAGGACCACGATCTCGTCCGTCATCTCGACGGGAAGAAACCGAGGCTTCTCACCCGGCCGATCGATGAAAAGCGTGTTGTCCTTGCGCTTCAGAGTACCGGAACTCAGCAGATAAAGAGTCTTACCCATCCCGCCCCCTCGCCTCCTTCATGGTCAAAATGCCCTAACCCCAGCAGTATTCGCCGTAAGCACATTTGCCACAGTATTTACAGCGCTCTGCCAGCGGCACCTCAGCCTGCTCGGTCAAAGCATAAATCTCCGCATAAAGAGAGTCCAGCTCCGCCTGAAGCTCTTCCGTCAGCTCTACGGGAACGCGTTTTTTCTCCGTGGGAAAAAGCAGCAGCCCCTTGGCCAAAAACCCCGCTTTTTTCAGCTCATAGAGGTAATGTGCCAGCTGCAGCCTGGATGCTTTTTCGGCCCGACTGCTCTTTTTGACCTCACAGACCACGGTCTGACCATCATCGGCCTTGATGAAGTCAAACTTGTTGTCGCCAAAGGGCGTCTGATGTCGCTCCCTGGCGTAGCTGTTCCGGTCAATGAGGCGTCCCATAGCAAGGTATTCGTCACTAGGGTTGGGATCAATCCCTCGCGCCATGAGCCAGACCTGACGGCGGCAAATAGCCCAGTACCATACGAGAGTTCCACCGATCCTCGCAGATTCCGAAAAATTCTGCATCGTCGCGACCTCAATAATAATCGTCCAGCGGGGCCTTTTCATCCGGAGGACAGAAGCCCAAAACAGGATCATAAAGCTTCCCCGCCCCAATCTCAGGCCGCCGGATGACACATCCCACTCCACCAATAAATTCAACCCCTGCCTCAGAATCCCCCACAATAGGGTCAAGGAGTGTTTTTGCGCAGCTCTCGTTCACTCCGATAGAAAACTGCTGGAGTTTTGTATGGAGGGCTTTGATGCGCTCTCGGTTTTTCAAATTTCGCTCCAGCTCCAGCAGCGGGGTCAGGACCGTCTCGTCCAGCATCCCATTCTGATCCACGTAAACAGGGACGTCAAAGCCTTTGTCCTCAAAGAGAGAAGTAAATTCATCCCACTTCCCCAGCTTGATGTTCCCCCATATCGGACTGGACTGAAAGCTCTCGCTCAGCAGTAAATAGTACTCCTGAACGATCTCCGAGGCCGTCCTGAGCCCAGAACTGCTCTCTTCAGACTCCAGCTCCGTCAGGTTATCGACAAATACGGGGTTTTTCCTGAGAACACGCTCCGTCCTCTCCAGGGTGATTGAGTCGTAGACCTGACGGGCAAAGGTTCTTTCGCTATCTGCGTTTTCTCTGAGCTCTGCTATCAGGACAACGCCCTCGTCCTTCAGAGCGCTGCGGTTAACACGTCCCGCCACCTGAATGATGCTGTCCAGGGGGCCAAAATCACGAAACGCCCAGTCAAAATCAAGATCCACTCCCGCCTCGACGGCCTGAGTTGCTATCAGATAGCGTCGTTTTTTGTTCGACTCCAGCCCTTTGATCTCGGCAAGCACCTTTCTTCTGTGGGATGGGGTCAACCACGTGCTGAGCATGTAAACCGACGCCTCGTCCTCCCCTTTCAAAAGCTTTTCAAGCATCCGATACGCCCTCAGGGCTGATCTCCGGGTGTTGAACACCAACAACCCGGATTTCTTGCTGAAATCTGAAATATAACTTTCAAGCAGATGGGGCAGATCATCCAGAGTGAAGCGCTCCTTTTCATCCTCAGGGGAGACAAAGTGAAATCTGTGTCGGGAAAAAGGGAAGGCGATGCCACCGGGTGCCAACTCTTTCCCTTCAAGGATCCGGGGTTGGGTTGCGGTCATCAGGATAAAGACCGTCCCCCACCGCTCATGGATGAACTGAAGCATTTTCCTCAGCCCCGGCCAGTGACGGACAGCAATGCTCTGAGGCTCGTCCATCAGAACCACAGCCCGCCGCAGGCGATGAAAATTAATGGACCCCATCGCCCTCGGGCTGAAGAGCGCATTCCACAGCTGCACCATGGTCGTAATGACAACCGGACTTTTCCAATAGCGGAAGAGCCGAATGGAGCGATTGCGGCGCTCCTCCTTCTCCGCCAGCGCCTGCCGCCCCTCATCCTCCCTGTCCGGTTCGGCCAGGATAAGGCTGTGGTCCTCCTGCACCTGTTCCGAGACCGAGGAAAACCCCTCGCAGCCAGGGTCAAAGACCTGCCGGGCAAAAGCGGCATTCTGCTCAATGATGCTGATGAAGGGGAGCGCGTAAATGATGGTGGGGTATCCCAAATTCTTAGCGATGGTGTGAGCCGTTCTCAAGCCGATGTTCGTCTTGCCCGCACCCGTCGGCAGGGTGATGGTGAAAAGCCCGGGCTCTTTCACATTCTCCACCCTCTCAAGACAGCGCCTCTCAACGTCGGCACGCCAAAGCCTCACTCTCTCCCGCTTTCTTTCAAACTCAGAGCTGCTCGAGGTGCTCCTGGAGGGCTCAAAATTGTACGGACAAAAATCCGGCAGAGGCTTCAGATCCAGCTCTTCGTCGATGGCGTCCAGGCGGTCCGCCGCGACCAGAATGGACAGGATGCTGCGCACCCTCAGCCAGTAATCTGTGAAGGGGGAATATTCCGGGGATTGCTCGAAAATCTTCCCCATTAATTTTTTCCAGTCCCCAGGGTTTATCGAGGGCTCCCAAAGCGGCACAAGTCCTTTTATTGAGTTGGAGATGTTACATGCACTTTTCTTGTAGCTATTCCAAAAGGAAGAGAGGGCCTCCCAACTGTCCAGCCCCGAATGATGAACCCGCACTGCCTCAGCGCTGAAAAGATCCTCGAAACGGTATCCTCCAAGAGAAAAGATGAAGAAAGAGGAGGGGAGAGAGTGCTTCACCCCTTTACCCCTCCCGCCAAGATACTTTTGAAACTCTGGGGCGGCTTTACCCAAGTCATGCGTATAGGCAGCCTGAAGCACCTCACGCTCAAGGTCATCCATGCCATGAAAACGCAGCAACGCTTCAGCGCGCTCCGCCGTCCCACAAAGGTGGTCGATGAGTTTTTTCCCTGGGTGGCTTTTCAGCTCACCACTCAGGGAACCATGCAACAACGTCCTGCAGTCCTGAAACGGAACATCGCGCAAGGTCAGCCCCTCCTCTTTTCCTCAGGCAAAGCGGGCGGTTGACATCAGCAGGATAAAGCACTTTTATTGTCTCGATCAGACTTCTGTCAGTCTTTAAAGAAAAGGGCACCAGCTCGCTGAACACGCCCCCACATCTCTCCAGCTCAAGCTCCATCCCCTCATCTTCCCACGGAAGCACCGTCGAGACCTCCACAGAGTCCGACTCCACCGGAGTGTCCTGACATTCTCCCAGGTAGTCGATTTGTGCTATGGCATACGCTACGCCCAAAAACGGAGTGTAGACAAAGCTTCCTTCTTTCAGCTTTTTCCTCAGTCGCTCCTCGACTCCTCCTTTGACATAGACGCGATACCGGGGCGAGGCCACAAACTGATGCTTGATCTGGGTATGAGGATTGTCCTGTGGGTTTTTGACGTTCCAGAAATTTATTGCCGCCCGCAGCCATCGGGTGCGCTTCAGGATCGAGACGGCAACCTGTGTACCCGACAGCTCATCCCAATAATCCGCCCTGGCCCCGTCCTCATCGGCACCGTTGTTCAGGCCGATGATGGCGGAGATGAGCCCCGCCAGGGCGCTGGGCGGCGGGAAGGCGAAGGAAACGGACGAGGTCGTCGTGTAAGGCTTACGAAACATCGCTATACTGGACGAGCAGTCAAAGATGACGGCCATTTGAGGCTCACCTCGCTTCCAGCTTAAATCTTTCCCCCAGAGCAGATTTCATGATATCAAGCCCCACGACCTCCAAGTCCGGATCGGTCACCACCCTGACAGAGGTTATATCCTGGGCCAAGCGTGCGACGGACTCGGCAAGCATCTGAACATTCAGGAGGACCTCCCCGCAAGAACGCAGAGCTAGCTGATCGTTCGGGGAAAAGGCGTTGCCTGCTTTGTCCGTCAGGGCAATTTTCTCGTCCAGAGCCCCGGTGATACCGTCAAAACCCTCGTTATAACGAACCTCCAACAGAAAGCGCGGCATATGCCCCACCTTGCTGCGGGTGATCAAGTTCGCTGTCCCTCTCCAGAGGGCGCTGAACAGAGCTTCAAGGTCCTCATCCGTAGCTCCGGTGGTCTGGGAGGCATGTTGGTTGGCGATGGCGTAATCCGCGATGAGCACAAACGGGACGATGTACTCGTTGCGGAAAGATCTCTGTTCGCTGGTCTCTTTTGTGGCAAACGCCGCCGTGCCCTGAATCATCTGTACCGTCGCTTGATGCAAAGAACGCCCCCACTTGAACTGAACCGGCCCCGTCCAGGAGAAGGACTCCGAGCCCAAAGCAAAGGTAACGCCAAAGAGGCGGGTGTCAATGCACTGGGCAAGAGCCTCTCTTCCGGTCTTTACGTTCAGCTTGGCCTTCAGCTCTTCGACCCTACTTTTAAGAGTTTTCGTCTCCCCATCGACAAAGACGTCCTGTCCCTCCCGCAGCCACTGGTCACGCACCGTCCTCTTGACTCGAACGTCCGAGACAAGGATCTGCCTACTATCCTCATCAAAACGCGGATGATTGGCGTTGAGCGGGTCTCCGTTGGGGTTGGCATCTTTCACGCTATAGACAAACAAGTACTCCCGACGCTGATCAAAACTCATCTTCGTCTCCCTCCTCTGCGATCTCAAAATCGTCCTCTGGCTGCCCGTCCCGTTTCTTAAAGATCCGGCCCCAGAAATAATCGGGCGCGTTCAAAAACGCGACGGCAAAGGCAAAGTTGCCCTCCACTCCCAGCTCCTGCGGCTTGCCCTCCAGCAGCAGACGTCCTGCCTCAGCACAGAGGGATTCCAACATACCCGCATAGCCCACTCGATACGCACGCCCCAGCTCGGGAACCCGTGCAAGATGCTTCAGAAGATCACGGCGCTGCATCCGTCCAAAGCGAATTTGCTTGTACATCGGCGCGGAGTCAATGGCTCCTCCTGGTCCTGCCTGTCCCCGTGCCAGCATTCCAAGGATAAGACCGGACAGAAAAATCCCTTGTCCCTCCGAGGTTTGAAGATACGGATCTTGAAAATCATCAAAAAACTCCAGCTTCACATCCCTTCCCCCTTTCATCTCAGGCTTTCATCTCACGAAAAGTCACTTTTGCGGGAAGCCTCCACACGGCACAGGAAATCAATGATGGCGTTCAGGCGCCTCATCGTGTGCGAGGCATTTCTGCTCACCCATTCGGGGTTTGAACACAAGCCCTGCAGGCGGGTGACGACAAAGCCCTTCACAGATCTTATGTCCGCCAACTGACCGTTCAAAAGTCGCCCGACTATCCCGAGAACCCAGTCTTTAAGGACATTGACGTCATTGTCGTTTTTCCCTGCTAACGAGGTTAGGGTCCGGACCAGGGTCCTCACTGCCTGGTCGAGCGCGGAGTATCTGCGTTCCGTCCTCGTACTCCCCTCTTCCGGCGCAAAGCGATCCGGCCCCCCAAAGAGGCCCGTCGCCAGGGCACTTGCCTCCCAGCACTGCCCCAGCCTGTTGAGCCGGGAGGGAGGGACATCCTCAACCATCAAGAGCAGTCTTTCCTGAGCCTGATTTTTCTCCCAAAAAACAAAGTGATAGACCAGGGAGTCATCCTGCTCCAGGACATGCTCCGCCAAGCAGGATTCGTTCTGCAACCCCACCTTCAGAAAATCCCTCGTCTTGCTCTGCACTAAAGCAAGACTGGCATTGCCCTGAAGCAGTTCAGGCACGACATAAATCCGCACTTGGTAAATGCTCTCTCCATCCAAAAACTTCCGATCCAGGACACTGCGCCCTTCCGAGAACACCCGAAGACAATCCGCACATACCGGAAAAACCTTACTCTTAGAATCATCCGCACTATCCAGGCCCGGCAAAAAGCTTTTTTTGTCAAACGTGGCAAACTTGAACACCTGGTCCAGATTGAGCGCATCTGTCGAGCTTGCCTGGCACAAAGCACAGGTGCGGCTGACAACCTTCTTTTTTGCCTTTTTTGCCCCTCCTCCCACAACTCCTTTTAATCGAAAGCGGAAATGACTCAGAAACGCCGGGAGCTCAGCGGGGTAGAGAAAGCGTCCCCCATCTCCCAGACCAAAGAGCAAGATATACGATCGCTTCCTCTCATCCCAGCACTGCGAAAGCTCTTCCGCCCTCTCAACCAGAGCGGCCATGAGCCGTTCCACGCTGCCTGGCGTAAAAAACTTTTCATCTTCAAAAGCCTGCAGCGTCGTGTCCCTGAGTTTACAAAAACGGCTGTTTCTGTCTTCCTCCCACTCCCCGCTACCCAAGAGCTCTTTGACTCCGTCAGAGACACCCCTGCCTAACTTGTAAAGGGGCGAGTAACGCCACCTGGTATTAGAGCCGGGAGGGTCTCTGTAGAGATAGCGCCGTTTCTTCTCCCTATCCTCCTCCTCGCCGTCCCCGGCAAAAAACTCCACGCTGTCAATGTCAGCGATGCCCCTCACGTCAAGTGTCTCGGCCCATGGGTCCGAGACATCTAACCACACCCGAATCTCCTTCCCCGGCAACACTCTGGGATTCTCTCCCGAGGGCTCAATCAGTTCCATCGGCATTTGAAGGTAACTATCGATATCCTCAAATTCTCCTCCTCCCGACTGCCCTATCTCCATCTTACCCAGCTCGTAAACCGCCCCTATAAAACCCAAGCAGACCACCTCCCTGGGAAACTCAATCTCCATATCAACAAAGCCTTCAGAAAGAGCATATCATCCTAAAGGCCCTAAGTCAATCTTATGTTTAGTTTTGCATGGCCGGCGTTTACTAAGAGTGGTAGGGGGAAGTAGTGAACGCAAAGCAACCCTAAAAAAGGAAGTTTATTGCTGCTTTATGGAAAACGAAACAGTTTCCATCCCCACTTTGGGAAGAACCAAAATAAAGGGCTCAGCGAGGACTCAGGCCCCGGGAGCCTCAAGTTGGAGCTACTATATATATATAATGGTAAAAAAAGCTCCCTCTTTATAATTTTGCTAGTCTGGATAATCTTAATAGACAGGCTTCGAGAGCTTCAAGTTAGGGTTCTGCGCCACAAGAAGGGTCTGTCGCGCGCTTTTTTCCTGTACCCACCTTTCCAGCCCCAGCCCCAGCTGTTCTTGGCCCCCAGCCCGCAATCCAGCGTTTATTTCGTAGCTTGGCTGCTTTCTTTTTTCTGATCTTCTTGAACATGTGCCTGAATTGCGGCATTGAATTTTTCGGCATTGGCTATGGCTTTAACCGCATCATCTCGAGTCACTGTCTTTTCGATGGAATAGTCACCCATATTGCGAAGCCATTCAAGCTGACCAACAATTTTCCCTATCTCAGAAGGGAAAATACCTGCATGAACAAAATTCTTGTGAAAAAGATCAATTCCACTTCTGTGCCCGCGTCTTTTTGTCTGAACAAGTTGATACTGTAGAAAGAGTGCGTGCATGCTGTGAAAAACACTATAGTATGCTGCACTGGCAGCTTTCGAGGGGATTTCATTATTCAACAGACATTTTGCAGCCCGTATATTTTCAGCAGATTTTTCAAACGCAAGGTTTATCAGGGCTCTTCGTTCCTCTTGTCGAAGTTCCATCCCAACTTAAATCCTTTCTTTGATGAAGATTCCCTGCTCAAAAAGCGGTATCCCATCTTCTCGGATTTCTTCAAACACAGGCTCAAGATTCCACCTTGGAAACCCTTTCACAAGACGTTTCAAGTCACTCTCCGTCTCCACAAAGGGTGACAGAAGAACGTAACGTTCAGCACCATAAGAAGCGTCATATGCTAAATTTACGATCAGCTCCCGTTTTTCGGAAAGCTCTCCTTCTCTGAGCAGCACAAACACATCCGTGTCCGACTCTTCATCGGAGTCGCCGCGTGCCATTGAACCGAAAAGGACGACCCTCAACAGGTTTTCCCCTTCAACCTCCCTCAACCTCCGCACAAACGCCTCAAGCGTGTCCTTCACGACCGGCTCCAGGAACGGAAGCCTCTTGAACGCCTCCTGTAGGGTGTGTTCTGCATCCTGTTCCAGTACCTGTGCTTTCATCACAGCACCACTTTCTTTATACAAATCCAAAGGAGACCAGGCGCCTTCATGGCAGTCTCACCGGCAGGTCCCTCAAACCTTTTCCACGCAGCCCCAGCCGGAGCTGTTCTTGGCCCCCAGCCCGCAGTCCAGCGCTATCTGTAACAGCTCCCTCGGGCCGGTCAGTCTGAAGCGCCCGCTCCAGCCCTTAATGGGGAAGGATACGGAGGGGCTGAACATCGCGACCCTCTCCTTTGGGGAGCCGATGGGAGTTATCGTCACGTCGCCCTCCGGCAGGGGTTCACCGGGGTGGAGCGCGCGGAACTTGCGCGCCAGGTTGTTGACGATGGAGACGGAAAAATCTTTTTGCTGCGGCGAGAAATAAATCGTGTAAGGCTCGCCGAAGCGCTCTGCCTGATCGTAACAGGTGATAGGCGACAGGGTCCGCACCGTCAGAACCGTGCCCTCCACGGTCTGCTGCATCGCCTCAACGCGTCCGCACCGCAAAACGCTGTTGCCCACCCGCAGCTCCTCCGCACCAAGCGCACCGGCAGCCAGGCCGTCTAAGGTCGCCGTCACGGGCGTGGAGACCACCAGCTTCACAGGCAGAGGGAAGAGGATGTCTTCCGCTTGAAAGGTGGGGGGCTCCGTTGCGATGGGCCAACTCAACGCAAAGAGCTTCATCCGGCGACCATCGACAGGGTAGCCCTCCTCGTGCAGAAAGGCGGCCCGCTCGGGCGGCAGAATCTTATAAAGCAGCGATTGAAAGAGGTGCAGGTTAGCCCTCGGGGCCTTCAGATACCTCTGACCCCGGGCTCCGTGCAGCTCCAGAGTGATGTGCATGGCCGCCTCCTTATCCGTGTCTTCGGGCCTTGTTTCAGCCCATTTTTATTTACGTCCAACCCGAGCGAGAATGATTTTGCCACCATTTTTTAGTCACTGTTCCCTGCGATTCAAAAAATTCCTTCAGGAGCCCCTTAGCATGTGAGCTTTCTCGCAGGAGCTTTCCCCCACCTACAGCCTCTCCAGATAATAGGCGTCTTGCCTTGTGTCTGACCTTACGATCCGAGCTCGCACCTCTTCGCCCACTTCAACATCCTTGACGGCTTCGGCAGGTTCAAAGTATGCGTTCTTCCCGTCCAATTTAAACCGGGGCTTTTTGTGCTTGCGGTTAATTGATTCGCACCGAACCATGACCTCCGACCCGTCGGGGCGGAAGCCCGCTTCGGTAGCGAACCTTGCCATCTCGGCCTCGTATTGTTCTTTCTGGACCCGCTCTCTCTCCTCCGGAGACAAGACGTGTTCCATCCGCCCGTATCCCGATCTTGTTTTCCCGCCCACACCATAATATTCCAGGGCGCCCTTAAGGATATCGAAGGCGAGCAGCAGCCAGGATTTTTGAACGGCGTCCTGGGGATCGGCGCAACCCAGACGGACCTCAAACTCCCCCTTGACGGAGAGGAAGGTCACGGGGTTGGGGTCGTCGAAATCCGTCGGGGCAATCCTGTCCTCGTTGTCCCCGTAATAGTTGCTGTGGTGTGGGGTCATGACGTCGTGCCAGAGTGAATCTTTCAGGGAGCCGGGCAGAATCCAGGCGTCATAAAAGTTCAGGAACCCGGCCTCCGACTCCTCCTCGTTGTCACCCACCTTGCCAAACAATATCTCGTAAAACTGCCCGGCCTTTCGGGTACCCTTGCTTCTCTCTTCTGTCAAGGGCGATAGAAACCCTTCGTCTGCCCGCCCCAGGACGGTTGAGCAATAGTGCGCGGCTATGCCCTTGAGGGAGCTCCCCGGGATCATGGGCGTCCCATAAATAGGGTTGAGGGTCAGACCGGTCTCCAAAACGCTGCTCGCTCCAAGCCCTGCGATCAAGCGCGAGGTGGTCTTGAAATTGCGCGCCTCCGTGATCCCATCCAAGGCTTTTTGCCGCGACTCAAAAGCGGCCTTGTAAAGGGAACCGACGCCCTCATCCTTTACAGCACCTTGAGCCACTCGAAAAAGCTCTTTCCGCGCCTCTTGCGCCTTCTCCTGCTCCGCCTCTCCCACCTTGATCTCTTTGAGGTAGCGGCTCAGCAGGAGCGAGGCGTTTTGTCCGTCAGACAGTTCCAGCTGTTCTACTAAATTACTTCGAATGGCCTGCATCCCTCAATCCCCCTTTGCTTGGCAGTAGCGTTTGAGCCAGGTTGAGGCTGTCAGGACGTGGCGGGACAGGCGTGTGTACTCATTCAGCCCCACCTCACGGCTTCTTTCACATATCCCCTTTTGCTCGATATCAGTAAGGACTTTCTCAAGGTCATTAAGATAATCCTTCTTGTCCTTGGACTCGGCAAACCCCAGCGCTTGGGCCAAGCCACAGGAATGCACGAGGGCAGGAAAGGCAAGCGCAAAGCTCTTATAGTCCTCAAATTTTTCCCCCTTGCTCCGAGCGCTCACGCACCCAAACGCGGCCTGCGCCATTTTCTGTTCATTGGTTTGAATTGACATATCCGTTCCTCCTCAGCAGGCTTCCCTTGGGCTTCTAGTTCGCCTCAAAAAGACAGCGAACGCGTCCCTTCCCTGTGGAGGCCTTGCCCCCGATCTGAAGGTCAAGAGGCTCGCCGCAGAATTTGCTCAGCAGCTCCCCTTTCGTCACGGTGCTCTCCTCACCATTCTTGGCGTAAACGCGGTCACACCAGACCGTCCCCGCCAAGACCGTCTCCACGGGCAAGGACTCCTCATACCAAAGCGCCCCGCTGGCGACAACACCCGTCTCCTCCTCAATTCTGATGTGGGCGTCGACCTGCGTCCCCGTCTCGCTCAAAAACGTAAAAATATCGTCGGAGACGACGGCAAAGCGCTCGCAGAAAATAGTCTGCCACTCCGGGCGATCCGCAAACACCGCCCCTGCTATGGCCTGAGCGTAGGCCGTGGCCTCCTCGCTTTTGCTAGTGTCCAAATCCAGGTCCTCAAGGTAAAGCTTGGGGTCGTCCTCCTTGGCCAACCGGGTCGAGCTCGTCAGGAGCGCGGCTTTAGTCCTCAACGCAGGGAGCTCCAGTCTCAGATCCCGCTTCAGCCTTTCGAGGCAGAAGGGCGAAGTCACCCACGCGAAGGTCCCATAAAAACTGCGGATCGGCAGGCAGACGATGCGCGCATCCGTGAACACCAGAGAGCCCGCCGTGCTGTTGGCCTCGGTGGTATCTCCATCGTTAGCCGTTCCAAATGCCGCCCTGGCCAGGGCGTTCGCTTTCCTCTCCGCGTCCGTCGCGCCGAAATGATCCGCCACAACTCCCTTCACCGCAGAGCCTGGGATGTAGGGCCAGTTTGTCACCTTTTCGCGGGCCACAGGAAGGTCGATGTAGCCAACGCCCCTGCCAGAACCGACGTGAAGCGGCGTCACCGCATGAATCCAATACCGTTTTTCCGTTTTAGCGTTCTCAGTCATCTTTCCTTCTCCTCCCTGCAGAGGGCCTAAAGGCCCCAGGGGCCCCAGAGGGCCAAACCAAAGCC
>JAAYOR010000127.1 GCA_012520235.1 Fretibacterium sp. | reverse complement strand
CGTCGTGGCAGTCTCCGCCATTCCCTGGGCTTCCGTAGCAATGGACTCCGCAGCCTTGGTTGTCTCATGAGTGGAACTTTCAATGGAGTCAGCTGAGGCGACAATCTGCCCCGCTACCTCTGCAAGCTCACTCACGGTGCCGGTCATGTCGCCTGTGGAGGCAGCCTGCTCCTCTGCGATAGCGGCAATGCTCTGGATGGCTTCGCTCAGGTTGTTCAACGAGGTCAGCGAGTTCTTCAGTTCGCTCTCTGTCTTCTCTGCGCCCGTCATGATGCCTTTGAGGATCGCAGACGTGCTCTCTGTGGCAGAGAGGGAGCTTGATGAGTGCTGTTGAAGCACGGTGATAAGGCGATTGACCTCAGAGGCAGCGTTCGCGGAGTCCTCAGCCAATTTACGCACTTCTTCGGCGACGACGGCAAAACCGCGACCCGCCTCACCCGCCCGAGCAGCCTCAATGGCGGCATTCAGCGCCAACAGGTTTGTCTGGTCGGCTATGGAGGTGATGGTGCTGACGAAGCCGGAGATGGCCTCAACGGAGTGAGCCAGCTCCTTTATCTGCTTCATGACACCCTCAGACTTTTCCCCGGCATCATAAATGGAGGCCACCATGCTCTCCACGCTGGAGACGGCGGAACTGGTGGCCTGACTGACCTTCTCAGCCTGATCGGCTCCGCTTGTAGCGGAGTGGGCGCTGGAGTCTGCGGAGGTGGAAAGCTCAGAGATGGCGCTGGCAGTGGATTCCACTGCACTCTCTGCCTTGTGGATCATGAGTTGGACGCGCTCCAGGGAAGCGGACACCTCCTCCATGGAAGCCAAAGTTTCCTGGGAGAGCGCAGCTAAAGTCTCAGCCTGTCGCGAGGTGTTCTCGGATTCACCATGAATTTTGCTCATGACGTCCGAGACGGAGTTTACCATGTTGTTGAGGGAGTGGGACATGAGGCTCAGTTCATCCTTGCCCGATTCATTGAACTGAACGGTCAGATTGCCCTTACTCAGCTCGGAGATGCCGCTGTTCATGTCGTTCATCGACCTCGAGATCCCCCGGATAACGGCAAAGAGGAGGCCCGCGATCAGCAGGAAAGCCACGGCTGCAACGGCAAGCATGATGTCGCTGAGCCTGCCAATCATGGAGGTAACAAAGGCTGTGGGAAAGAATATGCAGAGGGAAAACCCGTGGCCGATGGGAGCGTAGAAGGCCCGTCTTTCTTCTCCCTCCTGCAGGTAGTCGATGTGCCCGGTGTTGCCCGCCGCCATCTGACGTCCCAGCTCATGCACCTCCTTGGCAAACTCGGGACCCGTGATGAGGTTGGACTTCATCGCCATGTCCTTGTCCGGATGCGCAACCAGCAAGCCGCTTTGCGGGCCGCTCTGTATCATCATGGCGCCTGCACCCTGGTTGAAAACCTTACTACTGGTGACCATCTCATTGATGCTCTCCAGCACGATGTCGCACCCCATGACGCCCAGAAACTTGTTATCGGGACTGAAAACCGAAACTGCCACTGACATGACCGTGCGCTGGGTGGCGAGGTCCACATAAGGCTCAGTAAAGATCGCCTCGCCTTTTGGCGCAGCTTTTGCATCTGTGTACCAGGAGCGCGTCCGGGAGTCGTAGTCGTCCGACTGCTTCCAGCCAGTTCCGGTTACTATTCTTCCGTTGCTCTCAAAGCCAAAGTAAATCTCCGTGATGCCAAGGGATTTCTGTGGAGGCAGGGCAGAGGCGAGGTAGGACTCCAAAATGGCTTCATCCTGGCCAGCTCCAGAGAGAACGTACCCCGTTGATGCAGCTGTAAGAACTGTGAGATGGGCAAGCTCATCCAGCTGCTCCTCGATCAGCTTTGCCGATTCCACCGCAGAATCCCGCCCCGCAAGGGCCAGAATGTCGCTTAAAACAGCGGTCCCTCTGTAATAGGTGATACCCGTCATTCCCAAAATCGCCAGCGACACGATAAGCGCCACCAGCATCAGCTTTCTCTTGATAGACATAAAAACCCTCCTGCTT